>CAZQOV010000015.1:0-32073 GCA_964595055.1 uncultured Bacteroidaceae bacterium
AAAGGAAAATTACCGTAGTCAAATCCAGGCCCCATTTTTTTATCTCGTTCTCCTCCAAGTATATTTTCGGGATGTTCATTTTTTATTTTCAGCGCAGTTTCAACCTGACTCACCGGGATGATCTTTTTCACCCCGGCACCAAATGCATAAGCAGCCAAAGAAAACGCGCGAAAAACATCTATGACAACCGTTAACCCTCTGGCATTTTTAGCTCCCTCTACAAGATGAAGTATGGTAATATTCATAACCGTCTTAAAATTTTGGTGTAATATTACAAAATATAAATCAGCCTGAAAATCAAGGTTGCCGTTTATTTTCCTAACTTTCCCGATATTGGTCCTTTGAGGTCTTTTAGTATATTTGCAATAAATACCTGCTCAATGGTAAGGAAAATCACAAAATTTATTAACGAGGAGATATGGAAAGAGAATATCCATGAAAAATCGCCCTGGTATTCTTTTTTTATCCAGCAGTTAAGGACCATTATTCTCGCTTTCAGGGGATTTATGGAGGATAGGGTCAGCCTGCGGGCTTCTGCTCTTACCTTTTATACCCTCTTATCCCTTGTGCCCATAGTTGCCATGGGGTTTGGTGTAGCCAAAGGTTTTGGTTTTGACGCCCGGCTTGAGGAGTTCATTATGGAAAATTTCAAGGGTCAGGAGGAGGTGATGAATTGGGTAATTGATCTTTCCGATCAGGTTCTTGAAGGTGTGCAGGGAGGAGTGCTGGCCGGGATCGGCCTTTTGATCCTTATCTGGTCCATAATGCGTGTACTTACAAATATTGAAGGATCCTTTAATGCCATCTGGCAGATTCGCAAACCCCGAACCTTTTTTCGTAAGCTTGCAGATTATCTCTCCATAATGCTTATCGGACCCTTTTTAATCATAATCTCTAGCAGTGTGATGATTTATTTGACCAGCAGGGTGGAATCGGCCCAGGAAGGGGTTATTTTCTTCCAGGTGATCACCCCTGCCATAAAAACATTGCTGGGATTTATCCCCTATACCCTTATCTGGTTAGCATTCACATTGCTTTACATTATTATGCCCAATACACGCGTGAATTTCAAATATGCCTTATTAGCCGGGATTATTGCAGGTACGCTTTTTCAAATTGTTCAATGGGCTTATGTCCATTTCCAGATTGGGGTAACCAAATACAGTGCCATATATGGAACCTTTGCAGCACTCCCTCTTTTTCTTGTGTGGCTTCAAATTTCCTGGTTAATTGTTTTGCTTGGCGCCGAGATCTCTTTTGCCTATCAAAATGTAACGAAATATGCTATGGAGGCCGAATCGCTCAGTATTAGTAATCACAATAAGAGAATTCTTTCCATTTTGATCGTGCATTACATTATTAAGAATTTTGAAAAAGGAGAAGAGCCTCCAACCAGTGAAGAAATCGGAGAAAAACTTGGAATTCCGCTAAGATTGGTCAGAGATGTATTATTTGACCTCACCACGGCAAAAATCCTCGTAGAAACCCTGAAAGATAATCCAAAAGAAAAAGGATTCCAACCTGCAACCGACATAAACAAAATAAACTTAAAATTTGTTATAGAGCGGCTTGATGATATAGGTAGTGATAAAATTGTGGTGGATGAGTCAGAATTGTACAAAAAAATCGAAAAAATGTATGATGAGATATTTAACCGCTTAAGGGACTCTTCCGTAAATGTCACAATTAAAGATCTTTAACTTAAAGAAAATATTTAATTAGCTTTAAAATTTGATAAATTAAAAGCTTTTCGCTAACATTGCGGAATAATTGAAAGAAATGATCATGATAAATGTGCACATAATCAGGCGTCATTCCCACCATCATCATTTTGAATGAGAGTGATGAGATAAGTGCATATATTGAAAAATACTTACATTTTTTAAATTAGGTTTGCACTTACTGCAAGCCTTTTTTTGTGATAAAAACATGAATATATTAAAAGTTGCCATTCAAAAATCCGGTCGATTAAGTGAAAAATCCTTATCCCTTATCAAGGAAGCCGGGATTAGCATTTCAAACGGTCAGAGAAAGCTTGTTTCCCGTTCTGTTAACTTCCCTCTTGAAATTCTTTATTTGAGAGATGATGATATCCCCCAATATGTCACCGATAAGGTTGCGGACATCGGAATTGTGGGCGAAAACGTGGTAAAAGAAAAAAGATCGGATGTTGAAATTATCAAGCGTCTCGGGTTTTCTAAATGCAGACTTTCCCTGGCTGTTCCAAAAACCATGGATTATCGGGGTGTTAAATTTTTTAACGGAAAGCGGATAGCCACTTCTTACCCGAATATTCTTTCCGACTTCCTTAGCAAACATAGTATTGAAGCTGAGATTCATGAAATTAGCGGTTCGGTTGAAATCGCTCCAGGAATCGGGCTTGCTGAAGGAATATTTGACATTGTTAGTTCTGGCAGTACATTGATTAGCAATGGCCTAAAAGAGGTTGAGGTAGCTTTAAATTCCGAAGCGGTACTGATTGCAAATCCTTCTTTGGAACCCAATAAGCGGGCCATTCTTAAAGACCTGGTTTTTCGTATCAATTCCGTTCTGGCAGCAGGAAATAATAAGTATATTTTGCTTAATGCACCAAATGAAAATCTTGAAAAGATCATTAACGTTATTCCCGGTATGAAAGCTCCTACCGTAATGCCTCTTGCTGAGGAGGGGTGGAGTTCCGTACATTCTGTATTGAGTGAGAAGCAATTCTGGGAAGTAATTGACAAATTGAAAGAATTGGGAGCTCAGGGTATCCTGGTAATTCCCATTGAAAAAATGATTGTTTAAGCATTAATATTTACCCAAATACTGAACCTGATGAAAATTATTAAATTTCCGAAAAGAGAGGACTGGCGATCCATTTTGGAACGACCCTCTTTTGACCTGGAAGAATTAATGGCTTCTGTAGGCGATATTATTAAGGAGGTTAGACAAAACGGAGACAGGGCTTTACGATCACTAACTGAAAAATTTGACAAAATAAAGATCCATGAAATTGCAGTCTCATCTGTGGAAATCGCAGACGCAAAATATGAAGTTGAGGATAACCTGAAGTCTGCGCTCGATATTGCCCGTGCTAATATTGAGCTCTTTCATGAAAAGCAGATGCCCCAAAAAATTTCATGCGATACTACTCCGGGGGTAAAGGTATGGCAACAAGTCAGGCCCATTGAAAAAGTCGGACTTTATATTCCCGGAGGAACCGCCCCACTTTTATCTACTGTACTTATGCTAGGGATACCCGCAAAAATTGCCGGGTGCTCAGAAATTATCATTTGTACTCCTCCCAATAAAAAAAGCAAAGTAAATCCCGCTATTCTGTATACGGCTTCCTTGTTGGGAATTAACAAAATATACAAAGTGGGGGGCGCACAAGCCGTGGCAGCAATGGCATACGGTACGGAAACCATACCCCGGGTATATAAAATTTTCGGCCCAGGTAACCAGTATGTAACGGCTGCCAAAATGAAAGTAAGCCTGGATAAAACGGCTATTGATATGCCTGCCGGCCCCTCAGAACTGGCCATTATTGCTGATAAATCAAGTAACCCCGGTTATGTCGCTTCAGATCTTCTTTCTCAGGCCGAACACGGTGAAGACAGTCAGGTCCTGTTGGTGACAAAAGATGAAGAGATCATTGATAAAATCCAGAAAGAAATCGACAAACAGATCAAGGATCTGCCAAGAAAAGAAATGGCCAGAAAGGCTCTGGAGAACTCTAAATTTATCTTAATGGAAAATGATAATGAAATCCTGAATCTTATAAATGAATACGCCCCGGAGCATTTGATCATTGTGACAAAAAATTATATGGAGATGGTTGAAGGCATTAACAATGCAGGATCTGTTTTCCTGGGTCATTATACTCCGGAAAGTGCCGGCGATTATGCTTCAGGGACAAATCATACTTTGCCGACTAATGGAGCGGCAAAAGCATTTAGCGGAGTAAACCTGACCAGCTTTATGAAAAAAATAACCTATCAGGAGATTACCAAATATGGCTTGTTCAACATAGGACCTTCTGTTGAGAGAATGGCACGGGCAGAGGACCTCGAAGCGCACAGAAGAGCGATTGCCATTCGGATGAATACAGCCAATAATTACCGGTCATGAGCTTTAAATTAAATACATTGGTCAGAGATAATATCAGGGAATTAATCCCTTATTCTTCAGCAAGAAATGAGTTTTCCGGTAAAGCATCGGTTTTTCTTGATGCCAATGAAAGTCCTTTTAATGCTCCTTACAATCGTTATCCCGACCCGCTTCAGACAGAATTGAAGAAAAAAGTTTCATCCTTGTATCAAATCCCTTTGCATAATATTTTTCTGGGAAACGGAAGTGATGAAGCCATCGATCTTATTTATCGGATTTTTTGCCGGCCTGGAATAGATAATGTAATATCCATTGCACCAAGCTACGGGATGTATGAGGTAAGTGCCGGAATTAATGATGTTGAATTCCGGAAAGTTCTCCTGAATAAAGATTTTTCTTTCAGTTCAGCTTCCATTTTGCAGTCTGCCGATAGCTTTTCAAAACTCGTATTTCTTTGCTCTCCCAATAATCCGACCGGGAATCTTTTGTCGACAGAGGAAATCAGGAACTTGTTGAATCGATTTACCGGAATCGCTGTGGTAGATGAGGCCTATATTGATTTTGCAAAATCAGATGGGATGCTACCCTTTTTAGAGGAATTTCCGAACCTGATCGTGCTCAGAACTTTTTCCAAAGCATGGGGACTGCCAGGAATTAGGCTGGGAATGGCTTTTGCTTCTGAAGAAATCATTCAGCTGTTCAATAAAGTAAAATATCCCTATAATTTGAATATCTTAACCCAGAAATTTGCCCTTGAGAACCTGAAAAATACCCGTCAAAAAGACAAATGGGTCAATGAAATTATTGAACAAAGGCGGATCATGGAAAAGGAACTGTCAGAAATACATAAGGTAAAAAAGATCTTTCCTTCGGATGCAAATTTCTTGCTGGTCCGTATGAAACAGGCCAGAGAATTATACCTTTATTTGATTGATAAGGAGATTATTGTAAGAGATCGTTCCGGTGTGATATTATGTGAAGATTCCTTAAGGATTACCCTTGGGAGCAGAGAAGAAAACCAGGCTTTAATGAAAGAAATAAAACATTTTGATTCCATCAGATAAAAGAAAAAAGAATGGAAAAGCTACTTTTGATTGACAGAGACGGCACACTTATTATAGAACCCCCCGAAGATTATCAGGTGGACAGTCTTCAAAAACTGGAGTTTTACCCTCATGTCTTCCGTTTTCTCTATAATATAAGACATTATACGGATTTTAAACTGGTTATCGTCAGCAATCAGGATGGACTGGGGACGAATTCTTTTCCTTATGAAGACTTTCATGTCCCTCATGAAAAGTTCCTGTCGGTATTCCGTTCACAGGGGATTGACTTTGATGATATTCTCATTGACACTTCATTTCCCGCCGATAATGCTCCCACACGCAAGCCACGAACAGGATTGCTGGAGAAGTATTTAAATGGAAATTATGACCTTCAGCATTCATTTGTTATAGGAGACAGGATTACTGATGTTCAGCTGGCAAGTAATCTGGGAGCGAAGGCTATTTATCTAAATGCTCAAAAAAATCCTTCGGAAATAGTAAAAAACAATCTGTCAGATACTTGTGTTTTGGTGACTGACACCTGGGAAGAGGTCTGGAAATATTTGTCAGGAAACAACAGGCAAGCAAAAATCGAGAGAAAAACCCGGGAAACTTCTGTAAGCATCGATTTAAATATTGATGGAACCGGTATGGCTCAAATATCAACAGGTCTGGGATTCTTCGACCATATGCTCGAGCAAATCCCCAAACATTCCGGTATTGATCTTAATCTCCATACTGAGGGCGATCTTCATGTGGATGAGCACCATACGGTGGAAGACACGGCACTGGCCCTTGGAGAAGCTTTCAGGAGTGCTTTGGGCAATAAAAAAGGGATTATGCGTTATGGCTTTTTACTTCCAATGGATGAAAGCCTTGCCCAGGTTGCCATTGATTTTGGAGGACGAAACTGGCTGGTTTGGGAAGCCGATTTTGAAAGGGAAAGAATCGGGGATGTTCCCACAGAACTTTTTTACCATTTCTTTAAATCATTCTCTGATGCAGCCATGTGTAACCTCAACATTAAGGTGGAAGGAAATAATGAACATCATAAAATTGAAGCGATTTTTAAAGCCTTTGCAAGGGCTGTAAAAATGGCGGTAAAAAAAGATCTATATAGCAAGGATCTGCCAAGTACGAAGGGAGTGCTCTAAGATTAAGGCTGTTGTATTTTTTTTGCGGGCTTAAGTCCCTGGTGCCGGCGGCCAATATCTCTCCCTGTCATACAATCTGAAGGAACAGAAATAGCACCGGATTTTTTCTTTACGGATGGGTTTCTAAGAAGGAGAACGGTTACGGGCAGAAAAGTATTTAATTTGTATATGTTAAACAGGTTTTATTTAGGTGTTGCAGAATGAAAGTTGTGATTATAAAATATAATGCCGGTAATATCTTTTCAGTCCAGTACGCGCTGAAAAGATTAGGCATTGAAGCCATTGTGACCGGAAACCATGATGAAATTAAATCGGCCGATAAGGTTATTTTTCCGGGGGTAGGAGAGGCCAGCACGACCATGCAGTTTCTTCGAAAAGAAAAAATGGATTTACTCTTGAAAAATCTGAAGCAACCGGTTCTGGGTATTTGTTTGGGTTTACAGCTTATGTGCAGACATTCGGAAGAAGGAGATACACCGTGCATTAACCTTTTCGGAGTTGAAGTGAAAAAATTTCCTCCGGAAGATAAGGTTCCTCACATGGGCTGGAATGCTCTGACGGAAATGAATGGAAAGCTTTTTGAAAATTTACCTGACAAGCCTTATGTATATTTTGTTCATAGTTTCTATGCGGAAATAAGTTCAGCTACCTGTGCAAAATGCCATTACATTTTACCCTTTTCAGCTGCTCTTGAATACCGTAATTTTTATGCAACTCAGTTTCATCCGGAGAAAAGCGGTGAAACGGGTCAGCAAATACTAAAAAATTTTTTGGCAATCTGATGGAAATAATACCCGCGATAGATATAATTGAAGATAAATGTGTCCGTTTGACCCAAGGCGACTATGGGAGTAAAAAGATCTATAATGAAGATCCTCTTGAAGTTGCCAGGATGTTTCAGGATTGGGGAATTAAGCGACTCCATCTCGTTGATCTTGACGGAGCCAAAGCGAAACACATTGTTAATCATAAAACCCTTGAAAGGATAGCAGGAAACACCTCTCTCATTATTGATTTTGGAGGGGGGCTGAAATCCGATGAGGATATTAAAATTGCTTTTAACTCCGGGGCCCACATGGTAACGGGGGGAAGCATTGCGGTAAATGATCCTGACATTTTTCTGCAGTGGTTTCATAAATACGGACCAGAGAAGATAATCCTCGGTGCCGATCACAGAAAAGGGAAAATTTCCACTGCCGGCTGGACAGAAACCAGCGAGATCCACTTAATGGACTTCCTATCGGATTATCTTGACCAAGGTGTTCAAAAGGTAATTTGTACAGATATTGCGCGCGATGGTATGCTTAGAGGACCTTCTACGAATCTTTACAGGAAAATTCTGGAAAGGTTTAAGGAAATTTTTCTCATAGCGAGTGGAGGAGTAGGAGTGAAAGAACATATTATTGATCTGGAAAATGCAGGTGTTCAATCTGTTATTGTGGGTAAAGCAATTTACGAAGGCAGGATTACACCTGAGGAAATTAAAAACTTCACAGATAAATAAGCTATGCTGGCAAAAAGAATTATACCTTGTTTGGATATCAGGGACGGAAAAACAGTTAAGGGCATTAATTTTCTTGGAATAAAGGAAGTGGGCGATCCCGTTGAACTGGGAGCAAGATATGCAAGGGAAGGAGCTGACGAACTGGTATTTCTTGATATAACAGCCACACACGAAAGAAGGAAATTATTTGCAGATCTGGTGAAAAGAATCGCTTTGCATTTGAACATTCCTTTTACGGTGGGAGGGGGCATCAATGAGATGGCCGACGCTGATGCTCTTCTTAATGCAGGAGCAGATAAAATCTCCATAAATTCTTCTGCTGTGCGGAATCCAGACCTGATAAGCTCACTGGCCGGTTCGTTTGGTAGTCAATTTGTAGTTACAGCCATTGATGCAAAACTTGAAAACCATGGCGAATGGTGGGTTTATGTTAATGGAGGCCGTTTAAAAACCGGGAAAAAACTATTTAACTGGGCGCATGAAGCACAGGAGAGAGGAGCGGGGGAGATATTGTTTACTTCCATGAATCACGATGGAACAAAAAATGGCTATGCCAATGAAGCCCTTGCTAAACTGGCCACTGAACTGAGCATTCCGGTTATTGCTTCAGGAGGAGCAGGTGAGAAAAAACACTTTACCGATGTTTTTACCATCGGGAAGGCTGATGCTGCTCTCGCCGCCAGTATTTTTCATTACAATGAAATCCCCATTCCTGAATTAAAGGCTTATCTTAGACAAAATAATGTTGTAGTCAGATAAAATAGAAAATGAGAATTGATTTTAATAAACTGGACGGACTGGTTCCTGCCGTAATACAGGATTCACAGACAAATAAGGTATTGATGGTAGGTTTTATGAATGAAGAAGCCTACCATATGACAAAAAAAGAAGGAAAGGTATGCTTTTATAGCCGCACCCGAAAAAAACTGTGGACGAAAGGTGAAGAAAGCGGTAATTACCTTTATGTGGATAAAATTATACAGGATTGTGATCAGGATACATTATTGATTAAGGCAAGTCCTGCAGGACCTGTTTGTCACACCGGCAGTGATACCTGTTTTGATGAAAAAAACAAATCCGGCATTTCATTTTTGCTGAAACTGGAGAAAATCATTAAAAAGCGGAAAAAAGAAATGCCTGAAGGCTCTTACACGACCAAGCTCTTCAAAAAAGGAGTCAATAAAATTGCCAAAAAGCTGGGTGAAGAGGCTGTAGAGCTCGTTATTGAAGCCAAAGATAAAAATGATGAGCTTTTCCTCAATGAAGCTGCCGACCTTTTATACCATCTCCAGGTACTGCTGGTACAGCGTAAAGTGGACCTGGAGGAGGTGGTGGAAGTACTGGAGAAAAGGCATAAATCGTGAAGTTGTGCAGTTGTGCAGCTGGTTCTCATAACATCAATTTTCTCATTGCTTTACTCAGGAATTCTTTCTGTAGTCAATGAAATCCGAAAAACATATTTTCGCCAAATTGAGAAAACTTATTATTCTTTTATATGGTTGTATTTGAGTGTTTTATTTATGTTCATTTGTGCTCTCATTTGTGTAACACTTGACTTCTCTGAGTGGACTCACAATTGCACAACCAATGAACTTTCTCTCCCTACCAGATCATCGCTCTTTTCTCCTCCCCAATAAACATCGAAGAGGTGGAATCTATATTAAATGCTGCATAAAATTCCTCCATATTTGGGGGCGGACCGTTAACTCTTAATCTTCCCAGGGAATGAACATCTTCTTTGGTCCTTCTTAGTATTTCCTTATCGGTAATATTTTGAGCCCACACATGAGCATAAGCAAGAAAAAACCTTTGTTCTGGGGTAAATCCGTTGATCTCTGGCTGGGGTGGATGTTTTTTAAATGCTTCTTGAAGTGCTGTGTAAGCAATATTCAATCCGCCCAGGTCGGCAATATTTTCACCAAGGGTTAACTCACCATCCGCCATTGTGCCATTGAGCACAGGATAGGAATTAAACTGCTCTACCAAAACCCGTGCTCTCTTATTGAATTTCTCAGCATCCTCTTCAGTCCACCATTCTGTCAGGTTTCCGTTTTTATCATATTTTCTTCCCTGATCATCGAAACCGTGGGTCATCTCATGACCAATGACCACGCCAATTGCACCATAGTTCACTGCATCATCAGCATCCATATAAAAGAAAGGAGGCTGCAGAATACCTGCAGGAAATACAATTTCATTTCTTGATGGATTATAATACGCGTTTACGGTTTGGGGAGTCATAGCCCATTCGTCCGGATCAACCGGTTTGCCTATTTTTGATAACCGGTAATCAAGATTGAAGCTGGAAGCCCGCATTATATTTTGAAAATAGGAATCATCCTTAATTTCCAGGCCATCATAATTCCTCCATTTATCCGGATAGCCAATTTTAACTTTCATGGTTCCCAGCTTCTCATGAGCTGCTTCTTTTGTTTCATTTCCCATCCAGTCAAGCTGGTCGATTCTCATGCCAAGAGCCATTTTCAGATTGTCAACCAGGTTCAGCATCCGATCCTTGGCTTCCGGGGGAAAGTGTTTCTCCACAAACATTTGTCCGATGGCTTCGCCCAGCGCGAAATCTTCAACGCGCAATACCCTTTTCCATCGGGGCTGAATGGCTTTTTTTCCGGAAAGATATTTGCCATAAAAATTGAAATGTTCATTCACAAATTCAGAGCTGAGGTAGGAGGAAGCAGAGTTAAGAACATGCCACTTAAGATAAACCCTCCAGTCATTGACCGGAATTTCGGTTAGCATTTTATCTGTTTCTTTAATAAAATCGGGTTGAGCAACATTTAGCTCCGTCAATTCCTCAAGTCCCATGTTACGGAAATAGCCGGTCCAATCCATGCCGGGAGCTGATGTATCAAGCTCCCTGATCCGCATTTTGTTATAAGTAAGATGCGGATTTCGTCTTTCCAGGCGAGTCATGGATGCATGGGCCAATTGATCTTCCATGGAAAAAATGAGCCGGGCTTTTTCTTCAGCAGTTTTCTGATCATCTCCGGCCAGGATCAGCATATTGGCTATATAGGCTTTATATTTTTGCCGGATTTCTTCCGATTTCGCATCTTCCGATGTATAATAATCCACATCGGTTAATCCAAGTCCCCCCTGATAAATATTGGCAATGACCATTTCACTGTTTTTTTTATCGGGAGCCCCATACAGATGAAACAAAACAGGAAAACTGTTTCTGTGAAGATGAGTGATCAAGTGGGAAAGCTCATCCTTTGACCGAATATTGTCAATGACTTCCATAATTGGCTTCAATGGCTCTGTACCCTGTGCATTTATTTTTTCGGTATTCATCCCCTCACGATAAAACAACCCCACCTTATGGGCAATCGTTCCCTCTTCCGGTTGGGTGGCGGCAGCTTCCTCGATCAGTTTCTTCACCATCTTCTGATTCTCTTCGGCAAGTTTATCAAATGAACCATACCTGCTGAATTCATCGGGAAGGGGATTATTTGCCATCCATCCTCCATTAGCGTATTGATAAAAATCTTGTCCGGGATCTATGCTTAAATCTAAGTTCTTCTTATTTATTGCCATATCATTATTTGAACATGAAAATATTACTGCTGATAATCCTATCAGCAGTAAAAACAAATTTTCCTTCATCTTGTTGATTTTATTCCTCAGAATCCAAGAATGGTATTTTTAATGATTTCAATGGCTTCTCTCAACTGTTCTTCATTGATAATAAGAGGTGGAG
Source organism: uncultured Bacteroidaceae bacterium (assembly GCA_964595055.1). Classification (GTDB taxonomy): domain Bacteria; phylum Bacteroidota; class Bacteroidia; order Bacteroidales; genus CAYRTD01. The sequence goes on from CAZQOV010000015.1 coordinate 11,515, forward strand.
CAAATCGTATGATGTGGTCATGTGTGGGTTTCGCCAGTAAACCGTTTTCTTTTAAGGCAACACAAATATCCCAGGCCGTTTTTCCATCCTTGGGTTTAATAACAACTGCATTCAATAAACCTCTTCCTCTAACCAGCTCGACCATAGGAGAATCAATTTTCTCCATTTCTTCACGGAAGATAATTCCCAGTTTCTCCGCATTTTCCGCGAGATTTTCTTCCTTTACTACTTCAAGAGCCGCTATGGCAACTTTCGCAGCGACCGGATTACCACCAAAGGTTGATCCGTGTTCACCGGGTTTGATGGTTAACATGATGTCATCGTCTGCAAGAACTGCCGATACCGGATACATTCCGCCAGAAAGTGCTTTGCCCAGGATCAGAATGTCGGGTCTGACTCCCTCGTGCTGAGAAGCCAGAAGCTTTCCTGTACGAGCTATCCCTGTCTGAACTTCATCTGCGATAAATAAGACATTCTTCTTTTTACAAAGTTCATAAGCTTTTTTCAGGTATCCCTCACCAGGTACATATACCCCGGCCGCTCCCTGTATGGGTTCAACGAGGAACCCGGCCACATGAGAATCCTCCAGTGCCTTCTCAAGTGCAGGAATATCATTATAGGGTATTTTAATAAAACCAGGTGTATAGGGACCGAAACCTTTATAAGAATCGGGATCTGTTGACATGGAAACAATCGTAATGGTTCGTCCGTGAAAATTTCCTTCACAAACAATAATTTTTGCCTCATTCTCAGGAATCCCTTTTTTATCATAGCCCCATCTGCGGCATAATTTTAATGCGGTTTCATCACCCTCAGCACCTGTATTCATGGGAAGAACCTTATCATAACCAAAGTATTTTGTTATGTATTCTTCATATTCTCCCAGTACGGAATTATAAAACGCTCTCGAAGTAAGACTGAGCTTTTTTGATTGTTCGACAAGTGCATCGACAATTTTCGGATTGCAATGACCTTGATTAACCGCAGAATAGGCGGAGAGGAAATCAAAATACCGCTTCCCTTCAACATCCCAAACATATATACCTTCACCTTTGTTGAGAACCACAGGAAGGGGATGATAATTATGAGCCCCAAATTTGTCCTCTCTGGAAATATAATCCTGAGTATTCATGTATTACTATTATTTTAGGTTTGACAATAAGAAGGCATAAAATTATACGAATCGTAGGATTATTTATAATAATTAAGAAAAAAAAATGCTGCTTTATAACCTTTTCAGGGATCCGGGATTGTTTTGTTTCTTTTGTTTAACAAACGATTTAAAACTTTAAACATTTCCAGTTCTTTACTGTTATTTTAGAGGAATAGGATTCCAATATTATTGTTTGCGGATGTTTCGCTAGACAAAAGGCATCGGGGCAGTATATTTATCTAACAACCTGAAATTAAACGTTATGGACATGGAAGTCAAAACTCGCAATATATTTCATCTGTTAAAAAAGAGGAAAAGCATAGTTTCATTTTCATCCGAACCGGTTTCTCATGAGGATCTGATGCTTTTATTTGATGCAGCACGATGGGCGCCTTCAAGCCGGAATGCACAACCCTGGAGGTTTATTTATGCCACCAAAGAGACGATGGAAGATTATGACCGTTTTTTTGATCTCCTTCATGAGGGCAATAAGGAATGGGCTCACACTGCTCCTGTCCTTGCACTTAGCGTTGCTGAGGTAATATCGGAATATAAATCCAGGCCGAATAAATATGCTTTTCATGATCTGGGGATGGCTGTGGGTAACCTTTTGACTCAGGCTACAGCTATGGGGATTTATGTCCACCAGATGGGGGGATACGATGCAGAAGGTGCCAGAATGGCTTTTAGTATCCCTGAAGGATATGAACCCGGGGCAATGATGGCCATTGGATATCCCGGGGAAATTGATCATTTGCCTATGGAGTTGAAAAGGCGTGAGCTTCAGAAACGGATGAGAAAAGAACTGGATGAAATTGTCTATAAAGCCAGATGGAAGGGAAAGGGCTAAATTAAAACCTGGCTGTGATTTTAAGGTTAAATCTTCTGTCTGTAAGGTAGTTAGGCGCTGCCAGGACCTCTGGAAATCCCTCCTGGTTGGATACAGTTCTTATCCATAAATAAGAAATGGTGTTTTTGATTCCCAGTAAATTAAAGATTTCGGCGCTTAACCATATATTCTTAAAATCACGAAAAGGATTTTTTTCGCCAAGAAGAGCCTCTTCTTTCTTCAAAATTTTGGAAAAGCCAATATCTACGCGACGATAAGGAGGAAGTCGGTAAATATCATCATAGCGATTCTTATTTATGGAACCATAAGGCAATTTGGAACCAAATAAAAAATTAAGACTAACTTTATAATCAGGATTATCAGGCAGGTAATCCTGAAAATACAATCCGAAAGTCATAAGCTGATCGGTGGGCCGGGGATAATAACCCGGTTCAAAGCTAATTTTTTCATTTTCCTCATTGGTATAGCTTACGATGTCATTCTTAATATCCTCACGGGTTCGCATAAAAGATAAACTTACCCAGGATTCTGCATCTTTAACAAATTCCCCGTTTAATTTGAAATCGATTCCTGTTGCATATCCACGGGCCAAATTTTCGCCGGCGTAGCGAATCCGTACATTATCAATTTTGTAAGGTACCAGATTCGTGAGATGTTTATAATAGATTTCTGTAGTAAATTTAAAGGGACGGTTCCATGACTGAAAAATATAGTCTCCCCCTGCAACGAGATGCACGGATTTTTGAGCTTTTAGTTCTTTGTTTATTACCCCTTGCGGATTTCGCATTTCTTTGTAGAAAGGAGGCTGGAAATATATTCCTGCAGAAAGGTGAAACATAATATCTTTTTCCCAGTCTGGCTGCATGGAAAATGAAGCTCTGGGACTAACCAGAAACTGTTTATTCAGTCCCAGGTAAGCAGATCTCAGGCCGGCTGTTATATAATAGGAATTTTTTATTCCTTTAAACCCCCATGTGTCCTGAAAAAAGAAGGAGAATTTATGATTTTTCAATTCATTTTTTGCTTTGATAACATCATAAAGTTCAAGCTCTTCCGATCCGGTTGGCACAGAAAAACCGACAGAATCGATGAGATCCCATTCACTCAGTTTATCATAAACATACTGGTAATCATAACTGAGGCCCCATTTGAGCTTGTGATTGGGTAATTCATATTGTCCTATATGGGACAGGCTATAGACATAAGCATCCAGATAATTTCTTGCATGATTCTGGAAAGCGCCCACGCCAATATTTAGAATACTATCTCCGTAGGTATCAGAACCGATGGTTCTATCCAGCTCATTTATCGAATATTGTCCGAGAATATCGTAAGTTTCTTCTTCCGCAGTGGTAAAGGCCGAATTGATAAGTTTCAGTTTTAACCCGGGTTTGGGTGTATATTCAAGTGTTGCAGCTCCCAGATAGGTATCGAAACGGTCAACTTCGTTGCCCTGATAATAAACGACCAGATTCAAAGGGAATGAACTGGTCCCAAATTCTGTGTCTTTTTTTGTGGGTGCAAAATTATATTGATTCAGAGAAACATTGCCTAAAAAACTTAGCTCCAGTTTGGGAGAAAAACGATACCGCAGCAGGGCCTGCAAATCTCCGAAACGCGGTTGATAATCACCTTTGGTTTCCAGGCTGTTTAAAAAATAGGCTGTTGTTTTATAACGGACGCCTCCAATTATGCTCAATTTCTTATTTTTGCTCAGGCCTTCCAGATGCAATGAACCCCCTAGCAGGCTTAGAGAGGTTGAACCGGCAAATTTTTCCGGACGTCGGTATTGAATATCCAGGACTGATGACATTTTATCACCGTACCTGGCATCAAAACCTCCGGCTGAAAAGCGAATGGAGGAGATAAGGTCGGAATTAATGAAGCTTAAGCCTTCTTGCTGACCGGAGCGCACAAGAAAAGGACGGTAAATTTCAATATCATTTACGTATATCAGGTTTTCATCGTAGTTGCCGCCACGTACTGAGTATTGAGAGCTCAATTCATTATTGGATGAAACACCGGGCAGGGTTTTAATGACAGTTTCAATGGAACCGGTAGTATTTGGAAGTAGAGCAATGGAGTTGACATCAATGCTTCGAAAGGAGGTTGCTCTTTCCTGCCTTGCGCTAACTGAAACTTCTTCTATTTCCGTAATGTCTTTTTCAAGTTCAATGTCCAGGATTTTTAAATCACCCGGGGCCAGGGCTACAAATAATTTCTGGCTCTTATAGCCAACACAGGAAATAACCACTTCAAGCTCCTGTTCTGCAGGCACGCTAAGGTCATATGTCCCGCCAGCATTGGTCATAGTCCCAATATTTTTTCCTTTTATAGCAACATTCGCAAGAAATATCGGGACACCATCTTTATCGGTAATCTTCCCTGTTATTTTGCTTTGGGCTCTTAGTTCAGGAACAGATAGAAATCCTATTAACAAGAAAAATATAGGAAGGACTTTTTTCATGACTAGGGATATAAGCAATAACTGAAAAAAAGGGAAAAAATTGTTAAGAAGAGAAAGGAAATTTTAATCATCATCTTTATCCTGTTTAAATTCTCCCTCTTTTAAAGCTTCAAAGAATTTAGCCCAATTCAGCGGATTAAGAATGGATATGGAGGGATATTGTCCTGCATAATAAAGTTTTTCATGTTGCTGTCGCATGGTATTTTTGAATGCAAGGTCTGCATTGGGTTCAAAATCCATATTAAGTTGTGCTTTGATTATTTCAATATTTCTCATTGCTCTTTGCATATCATCATCGGGAAGTTCCAGATTGATGAAAGCAACCTTGAATTCCTCATAAGATTTCCATGGAAAGATCTTTACTTCTTCAAGTCTTATGGTGTCATTCAATAAATAAACATCACGGGGGTAATGTGTATCTGTAATTGTATCAGGAATGCTTACAAGGGAACTTTTATATCCGATGGCCTGAAAGAGGATGCTGTCAGAAGGTTGGACAATAAAAGAAAATATTCCGTTTTCATTGGAAGTGGTACCGGTTCCTTTCCTGAGGTTTATAATATGAACATTTTCCACAGGCTCGTATTTCAGGTTTCTGATAACACCGGAAAATTGGATGAGATCTTTCTCCTGTCCAAAAACAGTAAGTCCCAGCCAGCCTAATACTATCAATATATATGTTTTTTTTAGGATCATAGGCTTTCTAAGTGAGCAAAAATAACCAAAAAAAATTATTCTCGTAATTTATACCTGATTTAATGGCCATGGCCAAAATCCTGTCATAAACCGGTATAAAACATCATATCATTTAACAAATCCCTAACTTACTTTGTTGGCCTAATAGTATGAACCCTTATAGTTAAATCTGTTGTTATGATCTTCCAAAAAGAAATTCGTTTGAATCCCCGCTCACGAGGATTTCATCTGATTAACGCTGAAATCGAAAAAAATCTTCCAGAACTCCCGGATAAAGGTTTGATGCATATTTTAATCAAGCATACCTCAGCAGCCATAACGCTGAATGAAAATGCAGATCCAACTGTTCGCACAGATTTTGAAAATTTCATAAACAAACTGATCCCTGAAAATGATCCGGCATATATCCATACACTTGAGGGCCCTGATGATATGCCGGCACATATTAAATCTTCCTTTTTTGGCCAGTCGTTGACCCTTCCGATTACAAATGGCAGATTAAACTTAGGGACCTGGCAGGGTATATACCTGTGTGAGTTCAGGAACAGCGGAGGGGGAAGGAAACTTGTCATAACAGTGCAAGGAGAATAAGTAAATCAGCAAACTCAGAAAACGATAAAAAAAAATAAAAACATGGAAAAGCACAAGGTTAAAATTAAGTCGATATCTCCTGTTACCCATAACGTAAACAGGTACTTGTTGGAAAAGCCTGAAGACTATAGTTTCACTCCTGGTCAGGCAACGGAAGTCTCCATCAACAGGAAAGGGTGGGAAGAGGAAAAAAGACCCTTTACCTTTACCTCTCTCCCTTATGATGATCATCTTGAATTTACCATAAAGAGTTATACGGATCACGACGGGGTAACCAAAAAATTACTGGACCTGAAACCTGGAGACGAGTTCATAATCCGTGAAGTATTCGGAGCTATTAATTATGAGGATGAGGGAGTTTTTATTGCGGGTGGAGCCGGGGTAACCCCTTTTGTAGCGATTTTACGACATCTTCATTCACAGGGGAAGATTGGAAGTAATAAACTGCTTTTTGCCAATAAAACAAAGAAAGATATCATTTACGAGGAAGAATTCCGTGAAATGCTGGGAGAGAATTTTATTAATATCCTATCCGAGGAAAAAGCAGAAGGGTTCAGGAAGGGGTTTGTTAATGAGAAAATTTTAAAAGAAAAAAAGGCCGATCAGGCGAAAAATATCTATTTATGCGGACCTCCACCAATGATGGAACACATGATGAAGCTATTTGATAAACTGGAAATTGAACAGGAAAGGATTGTTTCAGAAGACCTATAACTTGAGTCGCCTCCGAAAAGCTGTTTTCAACCCTTTGCAAAATCTATCCTTGTTTTCTCTGCTTACAAGCCAATAGCTTGCTTTGTGTTCGTTTATAAATTTCCTGAAAATCCCCTGACCGAAAAAAGACGAAATCACCACCTTTCTTTGTTTAACAACATCTTTCCAAAGCCTTGAGATTTTTTAATTTTGAAGCATAAATATGGAAACCGAATGAAAGAACTGATATTACTTGGAGATGAAGCCATTGCACAGGGTGCCATGGATGCCGGGTTATCGGGGATTTATGCATATCCCGGTACTCCTTCAACAGAAATTACCGAATATGTGCAAGCCTCAAAAATGGCTGAAGAAAGAAAGATACACAGTGACTGGGCAGCCAATGAAAAAACCGCCCTGGAAGCTGGTCTGGGAATGGCCTATGCCGGGAAAAGGGCCATGGTTTGCATGAAGCACGTGGGATTGAATGTGGCTGCAGATCCCTTTATGAATTCTGCCATAACCGGCGTTAACGGAGGTTTAATCATCACCGTAGCTGATGATCCCTCCATGCATTCATCTCAGAATGAGCAAGATTCGCGATATTTTGCAAAATTTGCCATGATTCCTGTTTTCGAGCCTTCAAACCAGCAGGAAGCTTATGATATGGTTTTTGAGGCTTTTGCATTATCCGAAAAATTTGCTGTGCCTGTGATGATGCGAATCACCACCCGGTTGGCACATTCAAGATCAGGTGTGAAAACCAGAAAGCCATTGCCTCAAAATGAACTCGGTCTGCCCACAGATCTTAAACAATTTATCCTTTTACCTGCATTGGCCAGGAAGCGATATAAAGTGCTTTTGAACAACCAGCAGTTATTTGAAGAAGCTTCTGAAAAGTCCTCCTATAATTCCCTGCATAAAAAACCAAAGCATAAAAAAGGAATACTTGCCTGCGGACTGGCTTATAACTATTATCTTGAAAATGCGGAGCGGGAAAACCTTAATTACCCCGTTCTGAAGATTTCCCAATACCCCCTGCCTTCCGGGATGATTCGTGAATTCGCAAAAGACCTGGAGGAATTACTGGTGCTCGAGGAGGGATACCCCATTGTGGAAGAAATGTTAAAAGGATTTTTTGAAACACCACTCAAAATAAGAGGAAGACTCGATGGCAGCCTGCCAAGGGATGGGGAATTAAATCCGAACCTGGTGGCTGTTGCCCTGGGAATCAAGGACGAGAGGGGAGAAGATATCCCGGAAATTGTCAGAAACAGACCTCCTGCATTATGCAAAGGCTGCAGTCATGCCGATGTCTATCTGGCTCTGAATGCTTCCATTGAAAAATACGGAAAAGGGAAGGTCTTCTCCGATATTGGATGTTACACCCTCGGTGCCCTGCCTCCATTTGAATCCATTAACACCTGTGTCGATATGGGGGCTTCCATAACCATGGCCAAAGGAGCTGCAGATGCTGGCCTACGACCGGCTGTCGCGGTAATTGGTGACTCTACCTTCACCCATTCCGGTTTGACTGGATTATTGGATGCGGTTCTCGAAAACACTCCTCTTACCATAATAATTTCGGATAATTCTACTACTGCCATGACGGGAGGACAAAAATCGAGCGCCACGGGAAAGCTTGAAAAAATAATCCTCGGACTGGGAGTTGAAAAAGAGCATGTAGTTCAGCTTACTCCACTCAAAAAGTTTCAGGACGAAAATGTAAGATTATTGGAAAAGGAATTGGCCTATGAGGGGGTTTCCGTAGTTATTGCAGAGCGCGAGTGCATTCAAACACTTACAAGAAGAAAAAGACTTGAAAAAAATAAAAGACCTGCCCATTAAAAAAGCTATTGACTATCCGTTGATCAAACAAAACTAATGTTCACAGGAAAAAAAAACGACAATGAAAACTGATATTATTCTATGCGGCGTTGGCGGACAGGGTATACTTTCCATAGCTGCGGCTATTGGACTCGCTGCTCTTGACAAAAAGCTGAAGGTTAAACAGGCAGAAGTTCATGGGATGAGTCAAAGAGGGGGGGCAGTGCAATCCCACCTCCGACTTTCTGATAGGATAATTGCTTCAGATCTGATCCCATATGGGGGTGCAGATATTATTTTATCTGTTGAACCTATGGAATCTTTGCGGTACCTTCCTTATCTTTCTCCCGACGGATGGTTACTTACCAATACCGCAACTTTTGAAAATATACCCAACTACCCGGAGACAGATAAGATTCAGGAAGAAATTCGAAAAGTAAAAAAGCATGTGATGATCAATGCAGATGAAATAGCCCGGGAAGCGGGATCGCTAAAAGCTTCAAATATGGTTATGCTTGGTGCGGGTTCATTCTTTACAGGGATAGAAAAAGACTACTTTACAGGGGCAATTGAAAAGCTTTTTAAAACCAAAGGAGAAGATATCATAAATATGAATATTTTAGCCTTCGAAAAAGGAGAAAATGCAGCCCGGAATTATAGGACGAATTAGCGGGAGAAAATCAAATCTTAGTAAACCTAAACTTATTTGCGGTGTTTAAAAAAAAGAGTAAAACTCATAATATGCCAGAAATGCTTACGGATAAAGATCATGCCATTATCGAAAAGAGAGGGATAACCGCCGGGGAAATTGAACGACAGATCAGGTTATTTGAGAAAGGGGCTGATTATGTAAAACTAATAAAACCCGCAACCGCTGGCGAAGGTATAGATATACTTGATAAAGATGAGCAAGATTCGATGGTTGATGCTTATGAAACCCGGATGGAAGAAAAAACCGCCATTAAATTTGTACCCGCTTCCGGGGCAGCAAGCCGGATGTTCAAGGATCTCTTTAATGCTTTGGAAGCATACAGCTCCGGACAAAAGGCTTCAGACCTTCAGAATGACGAAAAATTAAAGGATTTTTTTAACCAGATTCATGCTTACCCTTTTTATGAAGATCTTAAAATCGCTATTGACCAATCTGATGAAGATTCCATCAATTCACTGATTGAAAATAAAAAGTATTCCACCATACTGGAATTTTTATTGACCGATCGGGGGATAAATTATGGTTCCCTGCCGAAAGGACTCCTTAAGTTTCATCAATATCCGGAAGGAACCAGAACCGCCCTTGAGGAACACTATGAAGAGGCCTCATTATATTTAACCGATCCAAAGGCTGCTGTAAATCTTCATTTTACGGTATCTCCGGAACATTTAAGCCTTTTCACCAACCTTACAGACGTGTTGAATGAAAAATACAGAAATTCACAGGGACTACTTTTTAATGTCAGTTTTTCTGTACAAAAACCCTCTACCGATACCCTGGCGGTAGATGTCCAAAACAAGCCCTTTCGACTGGAAGATCAAAGCTTGTTTTTTCGACCCGGTGGTCACGGTGCATTGCTGGAAAATCTTAATTCTCTTGATGAAGATATGGTTTTTATCGGAAACATTGATAATGTATGTCCCGATCAGATTAAAGATCTCAAAATACGATACAAAAAGATTCTTGGGGGCTATTTACTAAAAAAGACGGAATGGATCCATAATATTTTAAACCGGATTGAAAAAGGAGAAAGAGGAGAAACCCTGCGATCGCATATTCTTAAAGTGGTAAACGAAATATCTCCTGAAGCCACGGAAGACTTAAAAGCATTACCCAATGATTTATTCAATGAAAATGCATATAAATTCCTGAATAAACCCTTGCGGGTTTGCGGGATGGTTAAAAATGCAGGTGAACCCGGAGGAGGGCCGTTCTGGATTCGGGATGAGGCAGGAAAAATCAGTAAACAGATCATCGAAAGTTCCCAGATCAATATGGATGACCCTGCGCAAAAAGAGATCTTTTCAAATTCAACGCATTTTAATCCCGTTGATCTGGTATGTTACATCCGGGATCATAAATTACAAAAATTTGAACTTCCTGTGTTTTCAGATCCGTCTATGTCTTTTATTTCCAGAAAAACAAGGAATGGAAGAGAGCTAAAAGCACTTGAACACCCTGGTCTGTGGAATGGTGCCATGGCTGGTTGGTTGACATGGTTCGTTGAAGTTCCACTGGAAACCTTTACTCCGGTTAAAACAGTATTTGACCTTATGCGACCGGAACACAGAGTGTAATTATTCAATGATGCCCATATTCCATAGAAGGCTCCAGCCCTGTAACCAGTTTCGGGAACCAAATGCTCCTTTATACCTCACCTCCTCAAACCAGGAGGATGGATATGGGAATAGGTTCGTATACACGGTATTCACGGCGTTTTTATACCAACTCCGGCAAGCGTCAGTCCGTTAATCACATTTCCTTTTCCCGGAATGATCAATCCTTCCCATAACCCTCTCGTATGAATAGGTACTGAGCCCTGAATAAATTAAAAGGAAGTTAATGTTAAATTTATGTTATGGTAACCATGGCTTAAGATTTGTTGAATACTTTTGCATCAAATCTGAGGTATGAAAATTATTAGTCTTTTAGTTGCTTTGATTATCAACCATGGTGCCTTAACAGAAAAGCCTTCTTTGTTGAAAAACTCCGCTGACAATTTCCTTTCGGGCAAGATAATTGAGCATGATAGTGGTGAGTCGCTTACCGGAGCAGAGATTGAAATTATTGAAACAGGGCAGACCTTCTATTCTGATTTTGAGGGCGAATTTGAAATTTCTGATTTGGAGTATGATACAAGCATCAGCCTGAGAATTACCTATATCTCCTATAAAAAGAAGGTCATCAGAGGACTTAAACCCGGAAAAGAAAAGCTAATTATTGAATTGGATGATGAAAAATCTGTCGTTTATTTTTCAGGATCCAACAGGAAACTAAATACTTAAATAAGATCCACCCTCCAATACTTGTTTATTTTTGATTCGTCTTCTCTCTCCCCGTCGTTTTTTTTGATCGGACACTTATTTTTTTTATATCTTAGCTTACTATTTATTTATCATTAAATTAATCTCAATGGATTATAATAAATTTCGTATACTTCTTGTTGATGACGAAACTGATATTCTTGAGTTCTTGAGTTATAATCTGGAAAAAGAAGGCTTTAAACTATATTCTGCGGAAAATGGAGTAGAAGCTGTAGAAAAAGCCAAGGAAGTAAACCCACACCTGATCCTCCTGGATGTCATGATGCCAAAAATGGATGGCATAGAAACCTGTGAGATTCTCAGGAGCATTCCGGAACTAAAGAATGTTCTTATCGTATTTCTGACCGCCCGCAGTGAAGATTACAGTCAGATTGCAGGGTTTGAAGCGGGGGGAGATGATTATATAACAAAGCCCATCAAACCGAAATTATTAACTTCGAAAGTTAAGGCTTTACTAAAACGGTATAAGAAAGTAGACAAGGAACTTAAGGATATTGAACTTTCTTCTGAATTAGCTGATCTCAGAATAGATAAAGAAAAGTATATCGTGGTACACAAGGGAGAAGAACTCTTTCTTCCAAAAAAAGAATTTGAATTGCTTAACCTTCTTATTTCGAAACCCGAGAAAGTTTTTACCCGGGAAGAGATTTTTCAGCAGGTATGGGGGAATAATATAATTGTGGGAGACAGAACAATAGATGTTCACATCCGGAAATTACGGGAAAAGCTGGGAAAAAATTATATCAAAACCGTGAAAGGGGTCGGGTATAAATTCACCATCTGAATACCATACTATTTCTCTTCAAAATGGTCTTTTTTCTCAGGTTTTCTGAAGGCTTACTATTATTCTCCGGTCGTATTGTTTGAATTTAATACTTGTCCGTGTTCAATGAATTCCTGATTGGCTTTCACCACATGAGTTACAAACAGCAGCATATTTTTAGATTCCGTCATAAGATCCAAAAATACCAGACTAACTTTGGTTCCTGCACCTTCTTTTTTAAGCGCTTTGATCTGTTTCTTTCTCAGTGAATTTATTTCCTCAATCAGGAGATTTCTTTTGTGCTCCAGGTCACTGATGTGTTCAAAGGAATTTTTCCGGACAATGGTCAAAGCATAGTTGAAAAATTCAGACATTTTTTCGTTAAACTCAAGCAAATCTTCCTGTCTTTTCTGGTCCAGTGGCTGATGCTTATTATTAATATGATGAAAGAGGGGGGCTACTGAGTAATGCAGACAGTTTGATGTTTCCCTGAGAAAGTCCAGAACCTGAACATAATGATGTCCGGAATCTACCTCATCTCCTTCAAGTTTTTTGATCGTGATATGAACGTTATTCTTAAGCTTTTTAGTTATTTTATTCAGTTCCTTGATATCTTTCAGGATATTATTCAGATTTTTTCTTTTTTCCTTTACAAAAGCGATTAAGGCAAGATAATATAATTTGGATACTTTTACGATAATACTGGTTATGGTAGTTGTACAATTTTCAATCACATTTTCTGTGGTTATGATTTCTTTTTCCTGAAAATAGTGATCTGAGCTGCTTTCCTGTTCCCTTTTTTTATGAATAAAATGTGTTTTTACCACAATAAAAACTACCAGAATGGCAAGGCCTATTATAGCAACGAGTCCTCCAAAGGATAGAAGAATTGCTACCATGAAGGCAGCGGTAAACGCGCTTAATGCCGTTAAAAACCATCCCCCCACAACGGTCAGAACCCCGGTAATTCTGTATACCGCACTTTCCCTTCCCCATGCCCGGTCGGTAAGAGATGTTCCCATGGTCACCATGAAAGTCACATATGTTGTGGAGAGCGGAAGTTTAAAGCTGGTTCCGATGGAAATCAGAATACTGGCCACAACAAGGTTAACAGAAGCTCTTACAAGATCGAAAGCCAGTATTTCCTGTTTTTTACGTTCCCCATTTTTCATAAAAGACTGATCGAATCTTTTGTCGATCCATCCCTGAATTTTCTTTGGCATTATACGCCTCATAAAAAGGCTAAAATCAACCGACCATCTTACAAGTATTCGAGCGAAGACGGAGGATTGAAATCTTTCTGTCGATTCATTTTGATTACTCAGACCTATTTCTGTCGCAGTTACAGAACGGGCTTTTTTTGAATACCACAAAGCCAGGGCCATGATTAATCCGGCAATAAGCAGGAACATAGTGGGGGTTTGTACCGGTTTTGTCAGCATTTCCATGGTGAACCCATCCGGATCAGCACCTGAAGCTGCAGAAAATGCTTTAAAAGATTCGAGCCCGGCAAGGGGTACTCCAATGAAGTTAACCAGGTCATTACTTGCAAATGCCATTGCAAGGGCAAAGGTCCCGAATAGAACGATTATCTTAAGTATATTGACTTTCGTAATGGTTATCAGCAACTGGAACAACAAAGCGCCACCGATAAATCCGAATATAATGATATTCAAATTATTATTGAGTATCCAGGAAACAACTTCATCACTCATAAAACTGGAACTCCTGGCGCCCTTGATAAGCAGAAAGTAACTGATAGCTGAAACTGCTATACCTCCCCATATACTTCCCCAATACTTAATAGTTTTAGAGGTATTGAAAGAAAACATAAGCCTCATAAACCACTGTATAATCGCACCTACGGTAAAAGCCACGAAAACGGATAGAAATATCCCGGAAATGATTGCCAGGGCACGATCGGAATTTATATACTGGGATAAAGCGGAAAGTGATTCGGCTGCGCGGGTAATTTTAACTAGAGCTACTGCTACTGCTGATCCAAGTAATTCAAAAACGATGGAAACCGTTGTTGAAGTTGGCAGTCCATAGGTATTATAGAGGTCAAGAAGTATAATATCGGTAAACATTACCGCCAGGAAAATGATCATGATCTCATTGAAGAAAAACATATCCGGATGAAATATGCTTTTCCTGGCAACCTCCATCATTCCGTTTGAAAAAGTTGCTCCAACAAGGATACCCAGTGCAGCTACTGCCATTATTATTTTAAAGGGTGCAGCTTTGGATCCAATGGCACTATTGAGAAAATTAACGGCGTCATTACTAACTCCAACGATCAAATCTGAAATGGCTAAAGCAAAAAGAATAACAACGATTAAAATATAATAATATTCCATTTTCGCGGGACTAAGAAGATTATGTAAGTTCAAAACACAAAACTATTTATTTTATTACAACCGAATATTAACAATATGTTAACAGTCTGTCAATTCATTGTTAAGGAGGTTTATCTTGATTTAATTAAAAATTATAATTTTCCTAAAACTAAATTAACATATTGTTAAATAACCCCTTATAACTTTAACACAAACAAAATTTGCCAGGCAATGAAAGAAAATTTCTACAAGATTTTGGTTGTTGATGATGAGGAGGATATTGTTGAATTCGTATCCTACAATCTGAAAAGAGAAGGATTCCGTGTTAATAGCGCAAAAAATGGCAAAGAGGCCATTGAAAAGGCCAATACGTTCCAGCCTCATTTGATCCTGTTGGATATAATGATGCCAGAAATGGATGGGATAGAGGCTTGTGAGGAAATCCGGGCCAATCCTCTTTTATCGGATACCTTGATAGCTTTTTTGTCTGCTCGCTCGGAAGATTATTCGCAGATTGCAGGTTACAATGCCGGAGGTGATGATTATATTTCCAAACCGATTCGTCCGAAGGTGCTCACCAGTAAAATAAAAGCCCTTTTAAAGCGTTACGCGAACAGAAAAACCCATGAAGAAAGCAATAGTCGGGTAAACGAAAATGATTTTGGTGATTTGATTGTCGACCAGGAACGATACCTTATCATTGTTTCCGGGAAAGAAATTGAGTTGCCAAAGAAAGAATTTAAACTATTATCCCTGCTAACATCCAGACCTTCAATGGTATTCACCAGGGAAGAGATTTTTGACAAGATTTGGGGCTCTGAAGTGTTTGTTAGCGATAGGACAATTGATGTGTATATACGTAAAATCCGCGAAAAAATTGGTCCGGAAAAGATTAAAACCATAAAAGGAGTAGGCTATAAATTCGAAGCCTGACTCCTGTTAATTGTTATGTTCCTGTTTAGCAATACGGTCTTTATTTTACTTTAACGGTAGTTGTTTCATTTATCCAGCAACCGATTCTGAAATTATCTCCTTCCTTTAAACTTCTGAAGAATGTATCTTCTACGGAGGGATAATGGCTACGATAGCGCGCGATTAATTCATTTGCCCGGTCTTCTGTTTTGGGATCTACTTGTTTGGCACGGTTTAGATAATCGGTGGCTAACCAGTAAGCGGCCTGTTTATCAAATTTCTCCAGATTGCAATCTTTGACTCCCTCGAGGATAGCATTTGCGGCAATGAAATAGGGATCTCCCCAACCTTCTTTATGTTCAATCGCTCTCATTGCTATTTCTTTTGCCTCCCTTGGATTTCCAAGTTCAGTGAGTTCTACAACGGCTAACTGATATTCATATAAGGCTTTTTGCTCTGAATCCTCTTCACTTTCAATGGCTTTTCGCAAGTATTCCGCAGCCTTCGTGAAATCATCATTTTTCAAACTGTATTTTGCGACTTCATAAGCAAGGGCAGGATCAGGTTCAACCTCCATAAGTTTCTCATTTACGCTGGCAAAGAAGCTGGTGTTATCACAGCCCGAAACCGTAAGCAAATCAAGACTTAATCGCAAAAAATCACCATCAACACCGGGGGCATTGACTTTATCTGCAAGGGCATTTTTAATAGCATCACAATCGGAAATTCTGACATTGGACAGGACATTGTCCAATGTCGTTTTTACCCTTTTCAATTTGGCTGGATTCTGGCCTGTGCCCTTTTTTTGCTCCAAAATATCGGATGCGGTCATATAATCATTCAGGAATTGACCGGGTGAAATCATTTCACTTTTTAACATAACCGAACTTGTTTGAATAAGACCGGCAATCACATTGAGATCAGTTTCATCTTTCAATATTTCCGTGGATTTGGAAAAAGCTTCATAGGCTTTCCCATATTCCTGTTCATTGAAACGAATGATGTCAATTCCTTTCCGACCCAAAACGTAACCTTCGTCATTGAAATATTCCATTCTCCTGTCATAGATCAGCATCAGGGTATCGAATAATTGCTGCTTTCTTTCCGGACCCTCGACCCTTCTTAGCTTACCGATATAAATCTTCGCTCCACTGATATAAATATTTTTACTGGCATCAGGGCAATGTTCAAATAATTTCTTCCATGCAGAATAGGCATAATCCGGTAAGCCAATTTTCATAAATTCAGTCATATTGGAAAGTTCCAATCCACACTGAACCTCCTCCGAAGAATTTGAACCATTAGACGAAACACCGTTTTGACCCAGAACAATAGCTCCTGAAAAAATAATTAGGTAAGTAGTTAGTAATTTTTTCAGAATAACGCTTTTCATAACAAACTTTTTTATTAAAATTTCGTTCAAAAGTACAAAAACTTGCAATATTAATTCACTCTCGTATATTTTTCTAAACAAAAAAAGTGCCGTAAATTTATAAAATGAGAATGGGTCTTGCGTAGGGTTATATTTTTTGGTAAAAAAAAACATCCTGCATATGAAAACTTCCAGGTATTTTCTCCTTGCAATGGCGGTAATACTCCTTTTACCACTTGCCGGACACCTCTTCTGGCGTGTTCAGAAAAAAAACCCAATGAATCTTATGATCATTAATAAAACCGTACCCCGATCGGCCGAAAATGAAGTTAAAACATTGAACTGGGTACTGAATTATCGTAAAATCCTAAAGAATGGAAGTGATAACTATGATTTTTCGCGAGATTATTACGGATTTCACCCGGATGCGATAAGTTCTGACCGGTATATTAAGGCTTTCAGGTTTGAGGAACTCCCGGAACTGCTGGAAAAATATGACGGACTTATTTATCTTGATAACGAGGGGGTCGATCTGGAAAATCCAAAGTTTGCGAACCTCAGGCATTATGGAGGCTTAAATAACACCGATTTTCATTTGCTCAGGGAAATGATAAACATCAACAAACTCGTAATCGTAGAAGATAATTTCTTTTCTGAAACCACCGAAGATCTTATTCGGTTCAATACCGAACTGTTGATGGATATCTATTCTCTGCAGTGGAAAGGAAAATACTTTAATAACCTGGCTCCGAAAAAAGTTTTTGAAGAGATTGAGGTGAAATGGCTGGAGGCCTATCAGAATTTTTATCAGGCGGATTGGGATTTCAAGGGCCCCGGTCTTGTGTTATTTAATTCCAGGCAGGAAAGAATTGTGGTTCTTCCTTCCGACAAGTATCTAAATGATATTCCGGTCATTAAAACACAGGAGAAAATGGCAGCTATCTATAATCTGCCCAATGAAGTAAAATATAATGGATGGTTTAATATTATTTATGAAGGGAAAAATGAGATAATCAGCACACTGGATTTGAATCTTAATGATGAGGGGGTTGAATTTCTTAAAAAAAATGGACTGGAAGCCAGTTTCCCAATAGCTGTCAAAATGCTGGGAAAACCGGTTTTTTTTCTGGCGGGAGATTTTTCCAAACAAAATGTTTTTCTGCCTTTCTCAAAAATACGTATTGTAAATGATGTATTTCGGGGAGTCTGTAAAAATATGACAGGCATTCCCGGTTTATTCTTCCAGAATTATTATCTGCCTCTTATGTCAGGAATAATTTCTGGTCATATCAATTATAAAAGCCAATTACCGGAAAAGGAGAAGACCTGATTTTTCCCTTTTCTTAATTTCAGACTTTATGAACATTGTATTGGTACAACCGGATATTATTTGGGAATCGCCGGATGAAAACTTAAAGAATTTTAATGCGTTACTGGAGAGGGTAGAGGTTGAGCCGGACCTGATCATACTTCCTGAAATGTTCACCACCGGTTTTTCCATGAACGTTGAGAAACTGGCTCTTGCCCCTCAAAATCCAGTTGTTGGATGGATGAGGGGCAAAGCCACCAAATTTCAATCGGCCATTGCCGGGAGCCTTATTATTGAGGATTCTTCTTTTGCTGGAAATCATCCCCAGGGTAAAAAATACTTTAACCGGTTGTTCTTTATTGATAATCAGGGGGAAATGCATTATTATGACAAGCGCCATTTATTCAGAATAGGGGCGGAAACTGAACATTTTTCTCCGGGAAAGAGGCGGTTGATCGTCAATTATAAGGGATGGAATATTTGTCCCCTGATCTGTTACGACCTTAGATTCCCGGTCTGGAGCAGAAATCGTGAGGATTATGATATGTTGATATATGTGGCTAACTGGCCTGCTGTGAGGTCTGATGTATGGAACACATTACTCAAAGCCAGGGCCATTGAAAACCAGGCCTGGGTCGTGGCCGTGAATCGCACGGGTAAGGATGGTGAAGGAATAAAATATATTGGAGAAAGTCAGGTAATCGACCCCAAAGGCAAAGTCATTCATAACCTGGGTGATAAACCAGGGATTGCTGAAGTTAGGGTTTCCCTTGAAGAGTTGGATATTTTCCGGCAAAAATTTCCGGTGTGGAAAGACCGGGATCATTTTGAGGCAAAATGGTAAAAAAAAAACGGAATCATTTCCGTTTTTTTATATCATAGGTTTTTATGGACCTGGAATCAATGCTTTCCGTGACAATCGTGACTGTCACATCCATCACAACTTCCTGATGAATGAACATGGCCATGTTTCAGCTCATCTTCATTTGCTTCTCTGACATCAGCAATTTTCCCTGTGAAATAAAGATCATTGCCAGCCATAGGATGATTAAAATCCATTTTCACGGTTTCGTCTCCGATTTCTCTTACCTGACCATTGAGTCGATTTCCTTCACGATCAAGCATAGGAATCGTATTTCCAACGCTAAGTAAGTTGGGATCTTCTTTTCCATCAACAACGAAGATACTTCTGGGAACATCCACTATGGCATTTTCCTGGACATCGCCATAGGCATCCTCGGATTTCAGGTGAAATTCAAAATCATCCCCGGGTTCAAGACCGGCAAGATTTTCTTCGAACTTTGGTAATAGATTGCCCGATCCATAAAGAAAAACCAGGGGTTGTTCTTCATTTAAAGCTTCAACTACCTGTCCTTCTTTATCATCTTTTCTTAATTCATATACTACTGAAACTACTTTTTTTTCTTCTACCTGCATTTTTAACTGTATTTTTTGTATTTAAACACAAAGAACGCATTTTATATTGAATAATCAAAAAGCCAAGCTGTTAAATTTGAGCTAATTTATGAGTATCATCAGGGTAAATGGGCTGTATAATTTATTCAAAAAAGGGGGTCGCGGCAGGATTCGTTTTTGGCTTCTGAATGCTCAGGATGAAACGAAAAAAAAACATGGAATTCCTGTGCAATGATAATCAACAATTTTAGCTTATAAATAAAATTGCATACCAAATTTTAAAATTGGATTAATATAAGGAGAACTGGCGGAATTGGTTAAATCCCATAAAACCAATATATTGAATGAAGACCTTAGTCCGGTGGGCTGACTAATTCCTCCGCCAGCAAGGACAGAATTAAGCCAGAATCTGTCTGTTGCGTCAAAAGGTGCTCCCGGACGAAAGTATTTTTCTTCAAGACTCAATGATTCAAACTCCAAATGCCCAAATAACCCCAGGGGTATCTGAATGGGAATAATATCTGCAAGGTTTTTCACAAGGATGAGTCTTGAAAACAATCGATATCCATAAATACTGGTCCGTACCGAAATCCGGTTGGTGAAAAAATCTTTCTCCCGGACATATTCATATCTTCCTCCCAGTCCAAGAATAAATCCGGGAGTAAGGTGATACCCCAGGGAGGGGGAAAATTCAATTCTTGTTATATCTCCCAGAACAAGCCCAAAATCCGGTGCAATGAAAAAACGTTCCGGTAATTCATTTTCTTTTTTGTTTTCACTTCTGCGAGGATAATCCTGGGAGTAGCCATGGGAAAGTGATATCATGATACTCACCAGTAAAAGCAATAATGACTTTCGAAAGCTAAATTTTGTGACCATTATGTGGATAATTTCTTTGTTTTGCATTTAAACTTTAAAATAAACGGAATGTTTTAGATATTTGTTTTCCTGTGAACCCATTTCGGCTGATATTTTGATACATTACTGCCGATACAAAATTAAAAAAGTGATTAAAATAATGCTATTATGAAAATACTGATAACAGGGGCAAGCCGTGGACTTGGAGCTGCCCTGGCCAAACAATTTGCGGCGAATGAGGGAACCGAACTCTTTCTGGTTTCAAGAAATAAGCAGG
>CAZQOV010000016.1:0-31320 GCA_964595055.1 uncultured Bacteroidaceae bacterium
CCCAGTGCACGACCTCTCGGGATAATGGTAACTTTTACCAGGGGATTTGCATAGGGGAGTAACCAGCTAATTGTTGCATGACCAGCTTCATGATAAGCAATCGTGTTTTTCTCCATTTCAGAGATAATCTTATTTTTTTTCTCCAGTCCGCCTATAATCCGGTCAATGGCATCAAGAAAATCTTGTTTGGAAATTTTCTTTTTATTACCCCTTGCTGCTATCAAGGCTGATTCATTACAAACATTCGCTATATCGGCCCCTGAGAAACCCGGGGTTTGTTTTGCAAGAAATTCTACATCTATGTCTTTTTCCACCTTCAAAGGACGCATGTGAACCTTAAGGATCTCTTTCCTTTCGTTCAGGTCTGGCAATTCCACGCTGATCTGCCGGTCGAAACGTCCTGCTCTCAGAAGTGCCCTGTCAAGTACATCTGCACGGTTGGTGGCAGCCAGAATGATAACACCGCTATTGGTTCCAAATCCGTCCATTTCAGTCAGAAGCTGATTGAGGGTATTTTCCCTTTCATCGTTGGCCCCCATACTCGGATTACGCCCACGTGCCCGGCCTACTGCGTCTATCTCATCGATAAATACAATGCATGGGGCTTTTTCTTTTGCCTGCTTGAAAAGATCACGTACTCTTGAAGCTCCCACACCCACGAACATCTCTACAAAATCAGAGCCTGAAATTGAAAAGAAGGGGACATTCGCTTCACCGGCTACCGCTTTGGCTAACAGCGTTTTCCCTGTTCCCGGAGGCCCCACCAGCAAAGCTCCCTTGGGTATTTTACCTCCTAGCTCGGTATACTTCTTTGGATTTTTCAGAAAATCCACAATTTCTTTGATCTCAACCTTCGCTTCCTCAAGACCGGCAACATCTTTAAAATCAATCTTAACATGGGTGTTCTTATCGAAAATCTGTGCTTTTGATTTTCCAACACTGAAAATATTTCCTGCTCCACCCGCAGCTCCACCACTCATCCTCCGGAATATAAAAAGCCAGATCGCGACAAGCAGAACGATAGGAATTACCCAGCTTAGTATGTCGGCAAAATAATTGTTCCGGGTTACCGTAGTAGATTCAGGAAAATTCTCTGAACCCAGTTCTTTCTCAAGATCATATCTCCACCTACTGAATTCATCCGGTGAGAGAAAGTTATACACAAAGTCGGGATCCGCCTGGGATAAATTCCCAAAACCCGTGTCCCCTCCGCCATCCTCGGGTGTTTCTGTCTTCGACTTGAGGTAGATCTCGGCAAATTCTTTATTTACGACTACAATTTTGGATATTTCTCCCTCCCTGATCAATTGCTCAAGTCTTACCTGCCCGATTTCATCAACAGAACCTCCAAAGTTGAAAAATTGCAGACTTAGAAATGCTACCGCAATTAATATATAGATCCAGTACCCGCCTAATTTCGGTTTCTGAGGACCCTCTGGCTTTTTGTTGTTACCTGGATCAGGATTGGTATTTTTGTTTTTATTTTCGTTCATTTTAATTTTTTTCATTAATCCAAATGCTCTGTTAAAATTCCATCTGCCCATAATTCTTCAAGATGATAAAACCTGCGATATTCCTTAAGAAAAATGTGGACAACAATTTGCAAATAATCAATTAAAATCCAATGACTGTTTGATATTCCTTCCACATGATCGGCCGGTTGCTTTGCATCTTCTTTCGTTTTTTTTCTGATTTCTTCTGCAATTGCAGAAACCTGGGTGGTGGAATCAGCATGGCAAATGACAAAATAATCGCAAACGGAATTATCTATCTTTCTAAGATCAATACTAACAATTTCCTTGCCTTTTTTGTTTTTTATGGATTCGATTATAAGGTTGAGCAGTAAATCTTCGTTTTCTTCTGTCTTTTTTTTCATTCGCAAGCACTTATCTTTATTGCAAAGGTAATTAAATTCAATTTATTGCCTGTAGCAAAACATTAAAATAAGTGATTTATTTCAGTTCTTAATAATATAATAGCATTTGGATGAGCTATGACAAAAAGGATGAGCTTCTGACAAAATGGCCGGAGCAGGAAATTATTATAGGGAGAGGCAAACAAGTGAATAAAAATTCCTAAATTACCGGAAATACAAATTGGTGATTTATTTACCTGGTGATGAAAGAAAAAGATTTATCCTGTATTCAACTTGAAGAGGTTGATTCAACAAATAAATATGTTGCTGAACGTCTGTCAAACCTGGACCTGCCTTTTTGTATCCGTGCGACTTATCAGACTGCAGGAAAGGGTCAGGAAGAAAATACCTGGCAGAGTGAAAGAGGTAAAAACCTGCTTTTCTCCTATGCGTTCAGGCCTGTTGCTCTCAATCCGGGCCAGGGTTTTTTCGTATCCCGGATATCTTCCCTGGCTGCAGCAGATTTTTATTCCGGGCATTTGCAAAAGGTGAAGATCAAATGGCCGAATGATATTTTGAATGATCAACAAAAACTTGCCGGAATTCTTATTGAAAACAGATTTTACGGAGACAAAATTGATAAATGTATCATTGGTATGGGGTTAAACATCAATCAGGAGAAATTTCCTGTTTTTTCACCTCCGGCAGCAAGCATCATGTCAGTAACCGGAAGGAAATTGGATCTTGAGGAGGTTTTCTGGCAAGTGCTTGAAAAACTCGAATATTGGATTGATGTTCTTAATAACCATGATTTCAGCCTTATAACTAAAGCTTATAACCAACAATTATTCAGGTTGATGGAACCAGGAATATACAGAGCCGGGGACGAGTTTTTTGAAGCCAGGCTTACCGGAGTTAAAGAAGACGGGCGGTTATTGCTTCTTACTCCGAAAGGTGAAATTCGCAAATATGCATTTAAGGAAGTGGAATTTGTGTTTTCATAACTTCATTTCACTCATCCTTTCCGCCAGCATATCAACAAATTGCTTCAAAGGTTTTTTGACCATCGTCATCATCATCATATTAATCTGAGGGTCGATGGTAATCTTAATCCTCGTGTCATTCACCTCAACTTCTTTCAGTTGGACCCACATCAAAAAATTAATTGGTGTTTGTCCTTCGGAGGTAATTTTCACAAGATTGTTGGGTTCTTTTTCAATAATTCTTAGCGAAGCACTCCCTATACCTTCTATGGTAAACGAGCAGGACTCTTCATCAGACTGCCAGTTTTTTACCTTATCTGCCGGTATGATGTTCTCAAAATTGTTAAAATTGCTTACAAAAGAAAAAAGTTTCTCACTATTGACTTCTGTTTTTGTTATTTTACTTTCAATTTTTGTCATAATTCATTTTCCCCATTTTTCGGGATCCATACGCCATTCTTTCAATACCTTTAGCTGAGAATTGTTAATGGATCCATCGTCAAGAGCTGTTTCCAGCAGACTCTCGTAATTACTTAGCGTGAATAATTTACAATTATGTTCCTCAAAATTTAGTTTAGCTGCTGTAAAGCCATAGCTGAATATTGCCAGCATGCCTATCACTTCTGCTCCGGCAGCGCGGATTGCTTCAACAGCTTTCAGGCTGCTGCCGCCTGTTGAGATCAGGTCTTCAATAACCACTACTTTCTGACCGGGTTCCAGAACTCCTTCAATTAGATTTTCCAGTCCGTGTGATTTTGCCGAGGAACGAACATAAACCATGGGCAATTCCAGCCTGTCAGCAACCAATGCAGCCTGGGCGATGCCTCCGGTAGCAACTCCTGCAATTACCTCAGGAATACCGTA
The DNA here is from genome assembly GCA_964595055.1 of uncultured Bacteroidaceae bacterium. Taxonomy (GTDB): domain Bacteria; phylum Bacteroidota; class Bacteroidia; order Bacteroidales; genus CAYRTD01. The sequence goes on from CAZQOV010000016.1 coordinate 3,703, forward strand.
TTCTCTTTTTATGAGGCGAATAAACTCATCCCGAATCATGTTTCTTGTTGCCGGGAAGGAAAGGGTTTTTCTGTTATCACAATAAATAGGCGATTTCCATCCCGAAGCCCAGGTAAACGGGTTTGTAGGTTCTAATTTAATTGCGTTACTTTGCAACAATAAGCGAGCAATCTCAAATTTTGTTTTCATACTGGGCAAATGTATAAAGTTTTTTTTAACGACCGAACAGTTTTTTTTACGGATGATTTCCAGGAGTGCCTGAAACGCAATTCAGGATTGTTCTATAAATTTGGAAGCGAAGAAGCATTCAGGGAGCTCATGGATGTTTTTTATGATCTGGAAACCGTTAGCGAATTTTACCTGTTTCACCAGCAGTTGGATAGTTTGTGGAAAGAATTTACTGCAACATTCCGGTTAATCGAAGCGGCAGGAGGAGTGGTGAAGAACCGGAAGGATGAGGTTCTTATTATGAAGCGCCGGGGAAAATGGGATCTTCCAAAAGGGAAAGTAGATTCAGACGAAAGTCTTGAGCAAACCGCTCTAAGGGAGGTAAAAGAAGAATGTGGAATTAGCAACCTGAGTAACGGGAAAAAAATCACGGAAACTTATCATACCTACAAGGTCAATAATGAAAAAGTATTGAAAAGAACTACCTGGTTTGAAATGTATTATGAAGGTATTGATGAGGCATCTCCTCAGAAAGAAGAAGATATTACTGAAATTAAATGGCTGAGGCCTGCGGAGATGAGCTTTATCTATGATAATACCTATGCTTCCATAATAGATGTATTCATTGAAGCAGGATTAAAGCATTAAATATCTCCTTGCCCTCGCAGAATTCGGAATAGGGTAATTTCAAAATTTTCGGATGGAGACGGAGCAGGATTCAGCAACATGTCTCCATCTTTGCCAATCAGGAAAAAGGACGGTACAGCCCTTACATCAAAAAGTTCCGCAATTTCCCTGTTTTTATTCCAGGGAATGATTTGCCAGCTATTCCCCCCAAAATTGGAAAGTTCTCTTAATTCCTGTTCTGAGGAAGATTTGAGAATGGTGATAATCCGTATAAATTCCCCATGTTTCTGACTGAGGTATTTAAGGTATTCAACTTCCTGAAGGCATAGCATGCTTTCCATATCGCAGAATCCAAGGTAGATTAATTTGTCATATTTACCTTTCAGTACAATACGGTCTCCCTTTATCCCTTCAGCTGTAAAAACCGGGGCTGCAAATCCTGGCCTGAGATGGGTGAACAGTTTTTTTAAATTGTCAGCGCTTAGCTTTATAAGATCGATTTTTGTGTCGCTGCGGATGCTGTCGGTAAATGAAATCAAACGGTGTTTATTCATCCTGTCTGAATAAAACGCATTATAAGATTCCTTTAAAAGTACAAGTTCCAAAATTGTGTCATTTTTAAGTAGCGGATCTTTTTGGAGGTAATCCCTGAGAGGATTTACAGATAAACGGGCAAACTCCGCATAGATCTGATTGAATTTTTCTTCTCGGCGCAGATGATCAAAATAATCACCCAGAACGAGCGCGAAAAAAGTCCGGTATGGCGGGATTTCGAAACGCACAGGTTTTGCCGTAAAATATTCCCGGATCAGGCTGTCGAGGTTACGTTGTTTTAAATGATAAAGAAGGATGGCTTTCTTATATTGTTTGTAGTCAGAAAAATACGTGTTTTCGGGTCCATGCTCTTCATAATAATTTGCCCGTAGAAATGAGTCAAGCTGTGTCCGGGCATACTCAGGTTGGAAATAACGAAGCGTTTGCTTAGAAAGAAAAGGTTCATATTCTTTATTAAAATTCCGGATGGAATCATTCAGGTCAAATCCAGTTATTGCTGTGGGTCCAGTTTTTGTATTAACATGAAAAGGAACCGGTGTATAAAAGCTGCCTTTTTTCCTTTGTTCATCCATTTTTGAAATGTCAGGAAGGAGGATCTTATATTTTTCATCGGGTACGGCAAAAAAATGACATTGATAAGGACCATAATCAAAATAGAAACATGCCGTTTTTTCCCGGTCGCTGGTGAAGTAAAAATGATTGCCTGATATGGATACGGTATCGAAATAAACCGGAATTTCAAAAAAAGGTTCCCTGAATTCGTAGAGGAATACATTTGTACTATCCGGTTTTTCTTCATATTTGGCAAAAGAAGAGGAGCATAGCATTAACAAAAGACAAAGGTATGTAAGTTTTTGTTTTTCAGGCATCTTGCGTGTATTTGTTAATGTCAATACCAGAGGGAAGGAAACTGCTGGCATCACCTCCGTGAATGAGAATATCTCTGACAATGGTTGAGTTTACGGGGGTATACTCAGGAGCGGTAAGAAGGAAAACCGTTTCTATTTCGGGCTTCATAGCTTTGTTAATTTGCCCGATGGCTCGTTCATATTCAAAATCCGCAGCGGTTCTTAATCCTCTCAAAATATACCGTGCATTCATTCGGGTGCAAAAATCCACGGTCATTCCATTGTAATGATGAACCTCAATTTTCTGATTTCCTTCAAATACATCACTGATAAGCCTTAACCGGTTCTCAAGACTGAGATAGGTTTTTTTTCCTGTATTGTATCCGATCGCCACAATGATCTTGTCAAATAAGGGAAGTGCTCTATATACGATCGACTGGTGACCAATGGTGAAGGGATCAAATGAACCGGGAAAAAGTGCGATTTTTTCCATTGTAATATTGCTTTTCGGTCAAAGATAAGAGTTAATAAGAAGAAGACAGAGGTTTTTACAGGCTATTCTTCTTCCGTAAGGTTTTTTTCTTTATTTGAACTCACGAATAAGGTATTGCTCAGGTCTTCATAACCCGTAAATATTTTTGCTCCTTCTGTTCGTATACGTTCATATCGGAAGCCCACAATAATCAAATCGGCATCAATAGATTTTTTTGCAATAATTTGTTCCTTAGACTGGGTTTGTTCCATGGGAATAAAATTGATATTATTGACCGAAATGGGAATTCTTCCTGATCTGATCAGGTCTAGAAGTTCTTTTCGTTTTCTTTCAATATCCTGTGATTGATATAGGGCATTGATCTTAATAAAGCCTTTTTTCCATTCGGGATGCCCCAGGATAATATAGCCAAGGAGTATCATCATGTTGGCATTGTCATAATCGGCAGAGGTAATCCAGATATGAATTTGTTTTTTATCCGCAAATCCTTTATATGAGGTATGCAACACACAAATGTCAAATCCGGTAGATAACAAAAGATTATGTGTCTTTAATGCATCATTGATGCTATCGGGTTGAGTACTTGAAAATTCAAAAAGGATCATATTGTTTCCTTTTCCCGAGATTCCCGATAGCTGAATAACCTGGGCGATGGCAGAGGTATAGGAAGGACTAATTATGGTATCGAGGTATAACCGGCTTTTGGAAGAAGAGGATAAATTAATGAGCCTGTTCAATACTTCTTTCGATTTTCGGTTGGTTTTATCTGACAGAACACCTTTTATGAAATGAATATAGGTGCCAAATCCATATTTGTAGGATATCCATCGCAGCAGATCAAAAGCTGACCTGCGTACAAAAGTGTCCTGGGTAACGCATATGGCAAAAGGTCTCCAATATTTGTCCAGGTCCTCTTTATCCGCTTGTTGAGCAAATACTTGCAATTGACGGCTTAATTGAAATATCACGCCTCTGAATAATTTTTCCAGTCCTTTTTTCTCCCGCCGATAAGAGGTAAACATAAAATAAATACCCGTCATGATAACCAGTGACAGAATAGCATAGGGCATGTTCATTTTGAACATCAGCCAGATAGAAAGAACTCCGCCTATAAGTGAGAAGTACCATCTGGATTTAAAGGTAGGACGATAGGAGGGATCAGCAGCAAAATGTTCCAGGAGAGAGATAAGGCAAATAGCTCCATAGGTAACCATGAAAAACATGGATATGATTTGTGCTACAAAGTTAATATCTCCAATTGTGATAAAGAAAAAACCAATGAAAATAGTTATTATAGAGGCATTGGCCGGTTCATTTGATCCTGGTTTCCCTTTGGCCAGCCATTTATTTATAAGTTTTGTCGGAAAGATATGATCCACTCCTATTGCTTGCAGCGTACGGGGAGCAACCATTACCGATCCCAGGGCTGAAGAAAGAGAAGCAGCTGCCAATCCTATGGGTATAATGGGACCCCAGATAGCGATTCTTTGCATGATGAGCTGATCATTGGCCAGATCTGCCGGGCTTGCAGAAATTGTAAGTTTATATGCTACGATGAGATACACAAAAAAGCCTACTCCTGTAGCCCATAAAGTTCCTTTGGGAATAGAAACTGAAGGATCCCGAAGATCACCGGAAAGCCCTAAACCTGCTGCCAGACCGGTAAAAGCAGGAAATATTATGGTGAATACATAAAAGAAATCATCGGGATTTTCAACTCTTTCCAATGGGTTGAAAGCAAAATCAGCGGTTATGGGTTTTCCCAGCAGGAAAAAGATTATGGCTGTAAATAAGATAATGACTACCACATATAAAGCCTTCATTCCCAGGTTTGCTCCCCGGGTAAGTATAAGAAAGGAAAAAATGGCCATGGTTGGGATGCTGATCCACCGTTTGTCTATGATGGGGAAGTTGAAGGCCTCATTTGCCCATCGGATCAAAGGATCGGATGCCTCAGCAAAAGCAATGATGTAAAAAGAGACGGATATCGCCTGTGAGGCAAACAGTGCAATTCCAATAGTGGCTCCAATATTCAGTCCGAAAGATCGCGATATAATAAAATAGGCTCCTCCTCCCTGCACCCGCTGGTTTGTTGCAATCTCAGCTACCGCCATGGCGGTCGGAAATGTTACCAGATGCCCGAGTATGATGATAAGCAGGGTTCCGATTAACCCCTGATGTCCCACGGCATATCCAAAACGTAAAAATAATATGGCACCAAGAATGGTAGAGATCGTGGTCATAAAGACCGGCATAGTGCCAAAATTGGCCTTTTGATGAATGAGTTTTGACATACTTTTTTGGGTTTAGGGGTCGATAATACAAAAAAATCCCAATTCCACAAAAGCTTTAAAATGGAAAGCCTCATTAATAGATCAAAATATAAACCATAACTTATAGAGCGGCTGACAGGAAAAACTCAGGCGCCTGACTAAACGCCATCAGGTGAAAAATGGATGTCGAAAAACGAATATTCAATATAGCCTTACCTCAACCCCTCCAAATACCACGTCAATCTTTAGATCAAGATAAGGTTCATTTAAATCCAGCCCTGGGCTTTCGTAGTTTGTGTTCCCGAAAACAGCAGTATTTCCATTTGGCAGATCGGCACCGGCAAAAGCTGCATCTACCCTGATTCTAACAGGAATATCATTTGAGAGCTTAATTTGTGATCCACCGAATATGGTACTTAATTTCACTTTTTTAACACCACCCTCAAGATCAACATTTCGGAAATCATATATTCCACTTCCGAAAATTACGTTGTACTCCTTCTTATGTTCAAATTGATGGTAGTGTTTCTCACCGAAAATAACATCATTTTCACCTCCTTTGATGCTAACTACACCAAAACTCCCGAATAAAAGACGCAGCCCCAGAAAAATAAGGATAAAAGCGAGAATAAACTTGAATAAGGGGAAGTCGATGTTAAAGACTATACGAAAAACAAGGCTTAACCCAATTAGGATTAATAATAGCCCCCAAAATAAAGCTGGACCCATTTTCATGTTGTTTTAGGTTTTTAATTAGTCAAATTTAGAAAAAAAATGTATACAGTGGAGTGTTACCAGCACCCTTTGGTCAGCCAGGTTTCTTTCAAAAAAATGTTAAAAGATCACCATCCCCTGTTTTCTTCTATGTTTTTTATGAGGAAATGTTTATTTTTGGCGGCATAATGCCCATGGCTCATAAAATATTATCCTTAATTATTTTGCCTGTAATGATCTTTTCATTTTCAGGTGCCATTTTCCATGTGCATGTTTGTTCGGAAAAAGGTGTTGTTTATGCTGATGTTCATTTTTTTGACCATCGCTCTGATCATGACAGACCTTTGTGTGGTTCGGATAATCAAAAGCGAAATAATCCTACACAGACATGTTGCCAGGATCCACATGGGGGGCATCAGCAATGTTCAGGTTTATGCGGAAAAGATCAAAATAAAGATGATCATTCTGAATGTTGTTTCGACATTAAGAAAAAGATAGAGACCGATTCCCATTACAACTATAGCCAGCATAGCTTCCGGTGGGAACCTTTAGCCCTCGTTTCAGTTGTTCCCCAGGAACAAAATCTTGAATCTTTTCAGCAAATGGAAAGTTTGTATTCCCGATCAAATGCTTATGTCCCACCTCCAAAATTGCATTCCAGCGTAGTACTTCTGCTTTGATACCGTCTTGATTTCAGGTTTTTTGTTGTTTGTTAACGTTTAAATGAAATTAAGATGATTAAAAATTTAGTGTTATTTCTGTTTCTGTGTACCGGTTTCCTTGCCGGCCTTAAAGCCCAGCATCACCACCATCAGGATCACATGTTGCATGGTCAGGTCTTTGTTATAAATGAACAGGGACAAAGAGAGGTTCTTCCTTATGCAAATCTTTATTTTATGAGCACCAGTAAAGGAGTAATTTCAGACTCCACCGGAAGTTTCGTAATACATAAACCTCACGATGTAGAGGAACCTGCGTTGATAGTGAGTTTTGTCGGATATCAAACCGATACCCTAATCATAGGACATGATCAGGCGCATATCGAGATTGAAATGAAAAAAAATCTGAGTCTGGAGGAGGTAAAAGTGGTTAAAAACCAGGCTACAAATATTAGCTCCAAAATTGAATTAATGCCCACACAAATTATTACAGAGGCAGGTCTGCAAAAACTGGCATGTTGTAACATTGGCGAATCTTTCGAAAGCAATGCAACAATCGACGTGGGCTTCAGTGATGCCGTAAGTGGTGCCCGGAAAATCAGAATGCTTGGACTCGATGGAAAATATAGTCAGTTTATGTTTGAGAATATTCCGTTCCTGAGGACCCTGGAAACGGGATTTGGATTGAGTCATATTCCCGGACCTTTTATGGAATCTATTCAGGTATCCAAAGGGACATCCTCCGTTTTGAATGGATATGAATCCACAACAGGTCAGATAAATGTGGAATATAAAAAGCCTGTTGACTCGGAATTGTTTTTTCTGAATGTATTTGCCAATACGGAAGGACGCTATGAGACGAATATTACTTCCGGCTTGCCCATTAATGATAAATGGAGTACCGGTTTGTTTTTCCATGGTTCCATGCAAAATATGGCGTTGGATCATAATTCGGACGGTTTTTATGATAAGCCGCTGACGCGACAATTGAATTTCTTAAATCGATGGGATTATGAGTTTAGTGAGCTTGGACATTTGCAGTTTGGTTTTGAAGTGCTCGACGAAACCCGGGTAGGCGGTCAGCTTGATTTTGAAGGCAGGGATAAGAGCCCTGATGAGATCTATGGAATCGATATTGATATAAGTAAATTCCGGGTATACAGCAAGCTTGGGTTTGCTTTTCCTGACAAACCCTATAATAGTCTGGGATGGATAAATTCATTTACCTTGTTTGACCAGCAATCCTTGTTTGGAAACCGTAATTATAATGGTGAGGTCAAGAGCTTTTACTCTAATCTTATCTTTCAAAGCATAATCCGGAATACCAATCACAAAATCACCAATGGAGCGAGTTTTCAGTATGATGGTTACGATGAACTCTTTATTGATATTGATCAGGAACAAAAAGAAATTGTGCCGGGATTGTTTTCCCAATATACCTGGTCTGTTCCTGAAAAAAGTGTTTTCATGGCAGGCATGAGGGTGGATTATAACTCCCTGTATGGCTTGTTGTTAACTCCACGCTTGCACTGGAAGTATAACCTGAATGAACATTATGTTTTCCGTTCCACTTTTGGCAAAGCCTATCGATCGGCGAATATCTTCAGTGAGAACCAGAGCCTGCTGGCAAGTTCCCGGATTTTTTATATCAGTGAGGAATTTGATATCGAGAGGGCATGGAATTATGGGGCCAGTATAAGTCGTTATTTTCATCTGCCAAATCAACGTGAAGCATCGTTGACACTCGATTTTTATCGCACCCAGTTTCAGAACCAGGTTATTGTAGATCTTGATCACCACACCACTGAGGTTCATATCTTTAATCTTGAAGGAAATTCCTATTCCAACTCTTTTCAGGCGGATTTAACCGGAGAATTACTTCAGGGGCTGGACCTTACCCTGGCGTATCGATTTAATGATGTGAGAGTCGGTTATCTTGATGGCACCCGCCAAAAGCCCTTCATATTCCGGCATAAAGGTCTCTTTACCTTCACGTATTCAACCCCTTTTGATAAGTGGAGCTTTGATCTGACCAATCAGTATAACGGAACCTCGAGAATTCCGTCAACACAAAGCAATCCTGAAGAATTTCAACGGGAAGGCAGAGCACCGGGTTTTTTCATTATTCATTCACAGCTAACCCGCCGGTTTAAATATTTCGACCTTTACACAGGAGTGGAAAACTTAACTGGATACCGCCAGGAGAATGCTATTATCTCACCGGATAATCCCTTTGGGCAGAATTTTGATGCCACTTTAATCTGGGGACCCTTAACCGGAAGAATGTTCTATGCTGGTTTACGATTTAAAATTAAATAATAAGGAATAAAAAAACATATAAAATGGATAGTTATAAAAAAAAGCTTGCATTTGTATTTCTTTTGTTTATCGGTTTAACTGTCTATTCTCAGAAGACCGATACGCTTGAAATCCTTACCTCATCGCAGTGCGGAATGTGTAAAGACCGGATCGAGAAAGCTATGGCCTATGAACGTGGAGTTACTGAATTTGAGCTGGGTTTATCAGATAAAATACTCAGGGTTGTCTATAAACCCAGAAGAACAAATCCGGATAAAATTCGTAAAGCTGTCTCTGATATTGGTTATGATGCAGATGACGTAAAGGCCGATGAAAGGGCTTATTCAAAATTGCCTGCCTGCTGTAAAAAGCCGGATGATCCGGACTATAAAATCATGGACGAGGGTGGACTTCATTGAGAAAAGAGGACTTCCTGATGATTTTTATGGAATCTGAAGATATGAGCAGGTAAGCCTAAAGTCTGATCCATCCCGAATCCAAAAATTAGTTCCTGTCTTAGCGTTAGCCTAAAACCGGAAATAAATCGAAAGGATTCTGGTACCGGGTTTACTTGCCAGGAAAAAAAACCTGAAGGTTATTTGGGACCTTCAGGTTTTTTTGAACAGCGGCATTAATTTTACGTTTCATTTTATTTGCCGCAGATGATCAGCTATAAAAGTAATGCTAAGTTCTTTTTATTCAATAACAGCCGCATCTTTAACTTTTTCTTCCAGAAGAGCTATTTTGAGTACATCCATTATATTATCTACGTAATGGAAGTTTAATCCTTTTGTATAGATGTCTTTAATTTCTTTAACATCTTTATAGTTCTCTTCCGACATAATAATGTCTGTTATCCCCGCTCTTTTCGCTGCCAGAATTTTCTCCTTGATCCCACCTACAGGCAAAACCTTGCCCCTGAGGGTGATTTCACCTGTCATTGCCAGTTTCTTTTTGACTTTCTTCTGAGTAAAAGCCGAGGCAATTGACGAAACCATGGTAATGCCTGCCGAAGGACCGTCTTTGGGAATGGCTCCTTCCGGTATATGAACATGGATATTCCATTTCTCAAATATATCCGCCTCTATTTTCAATTCATTGCTGTGTGATTTTATATATTCCAGGGCGATAACAGCAGATTCTTTCATTACTTCTCCCAGGTTTCCTGTAAGGGTGAGGTTGCCTTTCCCTCTGCTGAGGCTGGTTTCCACGAATAAAATTTCACCTCCGTGAGCAGTCCAGGCCAGACCTGTCACAACACCAGGAAATTCATTGCTTTCATATTTGTCTTTTAAAAATCGTGGTGGACCTAAAAGTTCTTCAAGATCATTAGGTTTGATGGATTTCGCATATTCTTCTTCAAAAGCAATTTTTCGTGCAATAACCCGGATAATTTTGGCAAGTACTTTATCCAATTGTCGGACACCCGACTCCCTTGTATAGGATTCGATGATTTTTTCAATACTTTTCGCGGTGAACTTCAGGTCGTTTTTCTTCAAACCGTGGGAGTCCAGTTGCTTGGGAATCAGGTGTTTTTTTGCGATCTCAATCTTTTCCTCTACAAGATATCCTGAAATATCAATTACCTCCATCCTGTCGATAAGGGCCGGGTTAATGGAACTTACGGTATTTGCAGTTGCGATAAACAGGACTTTAGAGAGGTCATAATCCAACTCAAGGTAATTGTCATGAAAAGTTGAATTTTGCTCAGGATCAAGCACCTCAAGGAGAGCAGAGGCCGGATCACCATGAAAATCTTTGCCTACTTTATCAATCTCGTCAAGCACGAAAACCGGATTGGAAGATTTTGCCTTTTTCAGGTTCTGAATGATTCTTCCGGGCATTGCACCTATGTATGTTTTACGGTGCCCTCTGATTTCGGCTTCATCATGCAATCCACCCAGTGAAATCCGCACATATTTACGGTTCAGTGCAGAGGCGACAGATTTTCCCAGGGAAGTTTTCCCAACTCCCGGTGGTCCGACAAGACAAATGATCGGTGATTTTAGATCTCCTTTCAGCTTCAATACCGCAAGATGTTCCAGCATCCGTTCCTTAACCTTTTCAAGTCCAAAATGATCTTTGTCAAGGATCTTTTGTGCCCTGTTCAGGTTAAAATTATCTTTGGTGTATTCATTCCAGGGCAGTTCCAGCATGGTTTGTACATAATTCATCTGGACGGAATATTCGCCGGAAGCAGGATTTAAACGGGATAATTTGTCTACTTCTTTGCTGAAATGTTCGCCTGTTTCTTTACTCCATTTTTTCTTTTCGCCTTTCTCTTTGAGCTCATTGATCTCTTTTTCAGCCGGATTTCCTCCAAGTTCATCCTGTATGGTTTTCATTTGCTGGTGCAACAAATACTCCCGTTGCTGCTGATCAAGATCATGCTTTACTTTTGACTGGATGTCATTTTTCAATTCCAGCATCTGGACTTCCTTCGACAAATATTCGAGCAATCGAATGCCTCTTCCCTTCAGGTCGGAAAGTTCCAGTAATTTTTGTTTTTCAGCGATTTCCATATCATTGTTTGATGATAGGAAGTTGATAAGAAATGAGGGGCTTTCTATATTCTTGACCGCAAAAGTTGCCTCAGGCGGAATGTTTGAGGATAGCTTAATGATTTTCATTGACAGGTCTTTCAGCGAACCCACAATAGCATTCATTTCATCCTTGTTGGATGATTTTTTATCTTCAAGATTCTGAACCCGGGCCATCAGATAGGGCTTATCCGATACGAGATCTGTGATCTGGAAACGCTTTTTCCCCTGAATGATCACGGATGTGGAACCATCAGGCATTTCAAGAATTTTTAACACCTGTGCAACGGTTCCAATTTGATAGAGATCTTTCAATTCGGGATCTTCTGTTTGGGCATCCTTCTGGGCGACAACACCCAGGATCCTGTTCTTCCGGTATACCTCCCGGATCAGTTTGAGTGATTTTTCCCTTCCCACGGTAATGGGGATGACAATACCCGGGAAAAGTACGGTATTTTTGAGGGGTAGTATGGGTAAAACATCCGGCACGTTCAGTTTCATCAATTCATCAGCTTCTTCTTCTGACATTATTGGAATAAATTCCGCATCATCTTCAAATCCTTCCTGTGAGAAAAAATTACTGTAATTCAATTCAATATTCTTTTTCTTCATATATTTTTATTCCTTTCTACTGACAAATCGTCTGAGTGTTTGTCAGAATTAACTTCATAATTTAGGCTAAATATAACAGGCAAGGTTTATGCCAAAAAAACGAGTGGCCATTTTTTTATTTGCGGTATTTTTCAGTCAATTTAAAAATTTCCTTCAGGATGTTTTGCTCTTTTTCATCGAAATGGATCCCTCGGCGATTCATTACCAGTTCAGCAACTTCGAAAGCCCGGGCAAGTGAATAGGTTGTGAAGCCCTTTGCTCCTCCCCAGGAAAAGGAGGGAATGAAATTCCTGGGAAAACCTGAACCAAAAATATTGGCATTTACTCCGACAACCGTGCCGGTATTGAACATGGTATTTATTCCGCATTTGGAATGGTCGCCCATGATAAGGCCGCAAAACTGAAGGCCTGTGTTGATAAATTTTTCTTCAGGATAGCTCCAGAGCCTGACGTTTGCATAATTATTCTTCAGATTGGAATTATTGGTATCGGCACCTATATTACACCATTCCCCGATCACTGAATTTCCCAGGAATCCATCATGTGCTTTATTTGAATATCCCTGAATTACCGAATTGTTTATTTCTCCTCCGACTTTTGAATACGGGCCTATAGTGGTGGGGCCGTAAATTTTGGCTGACAGTTTAACAACACTCCCTTCACACAGGGCAAAAGGCCCCCTTATTACTGCTCCTTCCATTATTTCAGTATTTTTTCCAATGTATATCGGACCGGTGGATGAATTCAGACTTGTATATTCAGCTTTTGCTCCTTCCTCAATGAAAATGTCATTCCCGATCAGATTATTGGTGGAACTCAGCTTACTGCTTTTTCTGTCATACCGGATTTGTTCAAGGTCTTTCCTGATTTGATCTTCGCTGAATCTGAAAATTTCCCAGGGATGGTCAAGAAAAACAACTTCTTCGCTTATTTCTTTGATCGAATCAGGATGAACCGAAAGGGGATTAAAAGCATCAGTTTTCTCATCCGGTGCTCGAAAAGCAATCAAACGACCATTCCTGGAAAGACCCTCATTCATGTTTAATTCCAATATCATATCCGAAATAATCTTTCCGGGAAGAACAGCACCCGAAATTAAAATGTTGTCGTTTGTAATGCGGGAAGGATATTTCTGCCTCAGATATCCTTTTGTTATATTACTGAAATCTGCTTCGGGAAGTAAAAATTCCCATTTTTCCCGAATGCTAAGAATCCCAACGCGCAGTTCGGAGACAGGTTTTGTAAAGGTTAAAGGAAGTAAATTTTCATGGGATTTGTCATCAAAAAACAGGATGTTCATTGTGTTTTTCTTTCAAAAATACACAAAAAAACTCCGATAATTCTGAAGATCACCGGAGTTTTCTAAAAAATATTTACGATTGCTTTTTATTTCTTCTTTTTGTCGTAATGAGACTTATACCGATTCATAAATTTATCCACACGCCCAGCCGTATCCACAAGTTTCATTTTACCCGTGTAGAAAGGATGTGACTTGGAGGATATTTCCAGCTTAATCAGTGGATATTCCTTGCCGTCGTCCATTTTTATCTTTTCCTTCGAGGCAGCTGTTGAACGCGTTTTAAAAGTGAATCCGTTGGACATATCTTTGAATACGACCAGTCTGTAATTGTTTGGATGAATTTCCTTTTTCATTTTTATTTTTCTGTTACTTCTTCAACTTCAGTTACAAAACGGAATGCAAAATTAGATAAGTTTATGGTAATTGCAAAATATTTGCGGATTATTTCTTATTATTTTAGCATTTGTTATGCATTTATGGGGGAATCAGGAACATAATTTTAACATGCTGCAACCGATCCTCAGGCAGGTTTCAGAGAGCCTGAAATTTCTACGGATTTACAATCCTAAAGCATCTTTGGCTTTAAGCGGAATTTTTACTTTTTCCGGCATGAACCTTTCAAAGGGAATTGTTTCATCCAGCATATACCGGTAGGTATGGTGAGTTTTGGCTTTTACTGCTCCAACCGCTTCATAAAGAGAGATCATCTTAGGGTTGTAATCTCCTACCCATGAAAGTTCAATTTCATTGTACCATGTTTTCCTGCTCATTTTTTCATTCAGGTGCCAGAATATTCCTGATTCTATCCCTGAATTTTGGAATTTTGGTACAACACCTGCAGCCATTGCCCGGATTCTTTTAATTTTTTTATTTCTTTTCATATAAAGGAAGCGAACCATGTTGACCAGGTGCATTTTTCCATTCATGTGCTTTAGGATCTGATTAGCATCGGGCATTAAAATAAAAAAAGCGACAGGTTTATCTTTGTGATAGGCAAACCAGATAATTTCTTCATCGAGTATGGGTCGGGCCTTTTCAAGAGCAGTTCTGAGGGTCCTTTCTTTCAGGGGTGTAAAATCCTCTTTGAATTCCGACCATGCTTCAGTATAAACAGAAACGGTATCCTTAATAAATTTATCCGCTTCCTCCCACTTAAAGTGTTGGAAATGGAGGTCGGGTTTTTTGCTTACCCATTCCGCTATTTTCCAGAAACGCGAAGGAAAAGGTTTCTTAAGGTTCAGATGGTAGCTGAATTGTTTAAAGAAAACACGGAAACCATAGCTTTCAAAAAGCTCGCGGTAATAGGGGAAATTGTAGGGCATTCCAATGCCGGGTTGAGTAAAACCTTCGATAAGCAAGCCCCATAAGGAATCATTTTCTCCAAAATTAACCGGGCCATCCATGGCTTTCATACCCTTTGATTTAAGCCATTCTGCCGCAACATCGAATAATAGATGAGCGGCTTTTCGGTCATCTATGCATTCAAAAAAACCACAGCCCCCGGTTGGAATTTTTTCAGCAAGGGCTTTTTCCTGATTATAAAAAGCGGCTATTCTTCCAATAATTTTTCCCTTGCAGGTTTTAAGGATCCATCTCCTGGCCTCTCCATTTTCGAAAAACGGATTTTTTTCAGGGTTGAACTGAGCCTCAATATCGCTGTGTTGAGGACTTACCCAGAAAGGGTCATTTTTATATAACTGACCGGGAACCTTTAAAAATTCCTTAGCCGTTTTTTTGTCTGTTACTTCCTTTATATACATATAGAACCCATTATCACAATAAAATATATACATTTAGAACCCGTTATCACAATGAAAACCAGTTCTCAATAATTTTATCTTTTGTGTTGCTTTCAGCTTCTGATCGGTGGATATACTCATTCTTCTTTTTTAAATATAGGTATTCTTTTTCATAGCTCCCGATATTCTCAATAATATTTTTTAATGCTTCAAGAAAGAAATACACCTCTTCATCTTTCATGGTTGGGTGAAGTGACCACCGAATCCAGCCTGGTTTGCTTGACAGGTCTCCATGATTGATCAGATTTGTAATTTCCCGGGATTTCTCATAGCTTACCTCCAGCAAAAAATGTCCGTAAGTGCCTGCACATGCGCAACCTCCTCTTACCTGAATGCCGAAAAGATCGTTGAGTAATTTCACGATAAGATTAAAGTGAATCTTTTCATGATAAAAAGAAATTATGCCAAGTCGATCTTCAATGTTATCAGCAAGTATTTTAATGCCTGGAATACTTCGCAACCCCGGGAAAGCTATACCCAATAATTCTTTTTCCCTGGCGATCATGTTTTTCACTCCCATTTTTTCTTTCAATTCAATGGCAAGAGCTGCCTTGATGGCTTCCAGAAATCCGGGAGTTCCACCATCCTCCCTTGCTTCAATATCATCAACATATTTATACTTTCCCCAGGCATTTGTCCAGTCAACGGTGCCTCCCCCGGGATTATCCGGTACTTCAGCCTTATACATTGAAGAATCGAAGATAAGGACTCCGGAAGATCCCGGTCCCCCCAGAAACTTATGCGGAGAAAAGAATAGGGCATCCAGCTTTTTCATTGGATCATCCGGATTCATATTGATATCTGAATAGGGTGCAGAGGCAGCAAAATCTACAAAGCATAACCCTCCGTGTTCATGCATTATTTTTGCAAGGTCATGATAGGGTGTACCTATTCCCGTTACGTTTGAACAAGCTGTGAAACTACCGATCTTAAAGGTTCTGTCCTCATATTGTTTTAACTTAATCCGAAGGTCGTCAAGATCAACAAGCAGGTCTTTATCCGGTTTGATCATCACCACTTCAGCAATAGTTTCATACCATGAAGTATGGTTGGAGTGATGTTCCATATGGGTAACAAAAACCACTGGCCGGTTTTTTTTCTTGATGCAATCACGGTAGATCTGTCCTCCACATCCTTTCAGGCTTAAAATCCGCTGAAGCTTATTGACCACAGAGGTCATTCCGAAACCGGCAGTAATAATTACCTCGGTTTTACTGGCATTAACATGCTTTTTTATATACTCATGAGCATAATGATAACTTTTGGTCATCATGGTGCTGGTAGTGTTCGTTTCCGTGTGGGTGTTAGCCACAAAAGGACCAAATTGCTCCAGGATTTTTGCTTCTATGGGTGCATATAATCTGCCACTGGCAATCCAGTCTGCATAATGGATTTTTTTTCTGCCATAGGGCGAAATGAAGGTTTCGTTCAACCCGATAATATTCTCCCTGAAAGGTTCAAAATAGCACTCCAGTTTCCCCATTTTCTTTCCGTTTTTAGTCCCGGCTGGAAAGTTTGGCAAGTAACCTTAAAAATTCAATATATAACCATATTAAGGTAACCATAAGTCCGAAAGCGCCATACCATTCCATGAATTTGGGAGCTCCTGATGCGGCTCCATTTTCGATGAAATCGAAATCGAGGACAAGGTTCATTGCAGCGACAACAACCACCACCAGGGAAAAAATAATTCCCATGGTCCCATTGCTGTGGATGAAACCGATGTTTATCCCGAAAAGGCCAAGGATAAAGGATAAAAAGTAAGCGATTGCAATGCCGCCGGTAGCCGCAACTACTCCAAGCCTGAAGTTATCGGTGACCTTGATGATCCCGGAGCGGTAGACTGCAAGCAAGGCAAACAAGGTGCCAAATGTAAGGGCAACTGCATTAACGACGATTCCCGGGAATTGAGCATTAAAATATGCGGATATACCTCCCAGAAATAATCCCTGTAATACAGCATAAATGGGAGCTGTGATTGGTGACCATGTCATTTTAAAAACCGTAATCAGCGCTGTAATGAACCCTCCGATGCCACCAATCAACATGTAGGTTTGCATTGCGGAGATGTTTCCTGTTCCCATAAACTTCCAGGTATAGCCTGCTCCAAGAACCACCAATAGCAACATGAGGAAAATTTTATTTACGGTACCCCGGATGGTCATGGTTTCTGTGTATGTTCTATCCCTGGCAGAAGTAAACACTTTTTCTGTCAATACAGGGTTTGCCGATCTTCTGATGTTCATCATATTTTATGTTTTATTGGTTTTCAAATATAGTTTTTTTTATGAAATCGGAATATGACAAAGGACATGCCAAAAATTAGATTGTCAGTATTGCACCCTGGTTTTTGTCATATCTCAACAATTTCGTTCTTTTGTATGGCCTGAAATTATAAAAGTATGCTGAAAACAGTCAACAGGTTGCGGAAAAGTGAATTTATAAAGAATGTTTTTACCCTGGTATCTGCTACTTCAGTTGCTCAGGGTATAGCCCTTCTGATTTATCCGTTATTAACCAGGATCTATTCTCCGGCCGAACATGGCTTGTTTGCACTTTTTATGAGTATTATTGCTGTTTCTGCTATGATTTCAACCGGCAAGTATGAGTTGGCAGTTATGATCCCGAAAAAGGATAAAGAAGGAATGAGCCTGGTATTTTTGTCCTTACTCCTGTCTATGTTGTTTAGTTTTTTTCTCCTGATTATCATCCTGATATTTTATAACAGAATACCTCTCTGGCTCGGCAATCCGGATATTGAAAAATGGCTGTATTTTGTTCCCTTTTCAACTTTCCTGATTGGGTCATTTCAGGCCTTCAGCTATTGGAATAATCGCATGAAAAAATATCGGAATATTGCTACTGCCAACCTTGGACAGTCTATCGTGAATTCAATAATCAAACTAACTACCAGCAATGCAATTCCGGCCGGGGGTGGATTAATCAGTGGTGCGATTGGAGGACAGGTTGCGGGTCTGCTGGTATACCTCAAAAGATTCTTTCAAAAGGATCGAAATTATATCCGGGAAATTAACCGACCAGATCTGAAACAGGTAGCAAAAAAGTTTCATTTTTTTCCACGCTACAATATGCCTCATTATTTAACCAACAACTTTTCTTCCAATCTTCCGGTTTTTGTATTTAGTTCCTGGTTTTCTTCTGCTGAGGTAGGGCTTTACTCATTGGCATTTCTGGTGATCAATCGACCTATGAGCCTTATCACCAACTCGCTGACCCAGGTTTTTTCGCAACGTGTAATCGAAAAACATAATAAAGGAGAAAAAGTAAGAAAGGAGGTTCTGCAGTTGGTGAATCGACTTGTTTTGTTTTCTTTTGTACCTTTTATTTTTATCGGGATTTTTGGGCCCCGTATTTTTGGTTTTGTCTTCGGTGAAGAATGGTTTCAGGCAGGACGATACATGCAGCTTCTTCTGCCCTGGTTATTTATGGTTTTTATCTCTTCTCCGCTTTCTTTTTTACCCGATATCCTGGCGTTGCAAAAAAAAGCCATGTGGATTGATATCGCAAAATTTATTTTACGGATGCTGGCTTTAAGTATAGGTGTGATTATGAAGGATATATCTGTAGCGATTACCCTTTTTAGTGCAATTAGTTTTATTCTTGTTTCATATAGTCTATATTGGTATGTAAATTTGTCCGCGCTGGCTGATAAAAGGTCAGAGCAGTTGACAGTTGATAAATGGTTAAAAACGAATGACTAAGATTTTAAAAGCGCTAAGGGCGTTTGGCTTAATCCTTAAAAAGCCTGTTTTACTCAATAAGGTATTGCAGGAACCCGATTTTTGGCAAGAACATGTAAAGAAAAAGCATGGTTTAGGTGAAGGTCTTCCGGTACTGGATCCCTCAGCATTGTTTGGGCAAGAGTATTCTGAAGAACTCAACATTTTCACTTGCCTGGATGGAGGCTCACTGATTACCGATATTGCCTTATTGAGAGGTCTTGCACGAAAGTTCGACGAATGTCGTTATTTTGAAATCGGGACCTGGAGGGGAGAGTCTGCAGTAAATCTTGCTGAAATTTGTAAGGAAGTTTTTACCCTTAATTTATCGAAGCCGGAGATGCAGGATCTTAATATCCCTGAAGGTGTTATTGATCAGCAGGATATGTTTTCGAAAGATGTAGACAATATCATCCATCTGAAAGGCAATTCCAGAAATTACAATTATGCCGCAATGGCTAAAAAATTTGACCTGATTTTTATTGATGGTTCACATCATTATGACGATGTAAAAAATGATACAGAACAGGTGTTTACTCATCTCGTTCACGATAATTCTATCGTTGTGTGGCATGATTACGGGGCCAGTCCCGATGAAGTCAGATTTCAGGTTTTTGCCGGCCTACTCGATGGTTTGGACCGGGAGAAACACAAGCACCTTTATCATGTTGCACACACAAAGTCTGCTGTATATTGTAAACAGGCATTTCATACAGAAAAACTGGAAAAACCTTTTAAGCCTGGTTTTTACTATTCTGTGAACTTAAAATATACCCCCATTGAAAAAGGATAAAGTTAAAATACTCATTTTACCCTCATGGTATCCACCCGATGGTGGGGGATTCTTTAAGGACCATGCGGAGGCTCTTCATGCCGGAAATTTTGAGGTTGATGTTCTTGTTAACAGGGTAATGGGTCTTACACAACATTCGATTTACCAGATTCTGAGTTCAAGAAGGTATAGAAAGAGCATTGAAGGCCCCCTGAAAGTATACCGTTCAGGATATTTGAAATGGCCTCTTATGGAAAAGAGGAATCTTAAAGGCTGGGTTAAGAAATACCTGGAGATATACAAAGTATACCGAAAGAAAAATGGAGATCCGGATATAATTATTGCTCACAGTACCATCTGGGCAGGATATGTTGCTGCCCGTCTGAAAGAACTTTATGAGATTCCTTATATACTTGTCGAACACAGAAGCCGATTTGCGAAGGATGTTGAAGCGGCTCAACAGATGATCAGGAAATGGTATTTCCCCTATATACGAAGTTCTCTTGTAAAAGCAGATAAGATCATAACTGTGAGCAAAGCCATCGATAACAAGCTCATTAGTATTTCACCCGGAATCCGTAACAAGATCAGTACCATCCCGAACCTTATTGATACAGATTATTTCAGTCTTCCGGAAAAGAAAAGAGACAGAGAACCATTTATTATCATATCTTTTGGGATCCTGGAATATGTAAAAGGATTTGATATCCTGATAAAAGCTTTTGCCGAGTTTTTAAAGAATCATAATGGTGAAGCATTTCTTAGAATAGGAGGGAGAGGGACCAAATATAAAAAACTGAAAAAACTGGCCAGGGATATGGGAGTGGGAGATCGTGTAAGTCTCCATGGTTATGTTCCCAGGGAGGAAGTGAAACGGGAAATGCAACTGGCCAATCTTTTTGTATTGCCAAGTCGTTTTGAAGCTTTTGGAGTCGTGCTGATTGAAGCTATGGCCACAGGTTGTCCTGTAATAAGCACATATTCGGGAGGCCCTGAATATATTGTGAAAGATTCTGATGGTTTACTGGTAGAGCCGGATAATGTAGAATCGCTGGTTAATGCTATCAGATCGATATATGAGAATTATGAGAATTATGACCGGGAAGCCATTCGAAGAGATGTGGTTGATAACTATTCAAAAGAAGTAATACGTGATAACTATCATCAAATGATTGGGGAAATTTTAAATGAAAAGAGTATTTCTGCTAAATAACCGGGGTTTTTCATGGAATAGTTCTGAACACTGTTTTGTAAAGGGCTATTTTTTCGATAAATCAGAAATGCTTTATCGGGACGATGATCTCTTGGATTATTTCGAAAAAGTTGATTCTTTTGCTGATTTTGAAGAGAGGGTCAGGTATGCAAATGGGTGTTTCAGTGTTGTGGTTAAAAAAGACCAGGATCTTTTTATTGCCGTGGACAAAATTCGATCCATGCCTTTATTTTACGCCCGGATGGAAGGAAACTGGATCGTTTCAGATAATCCTTATTATATAGCAGGAAAGGGTGGGTTTACCGAGAAAAATGCATTGGGAGCTATGGAATTCATGGCTACGGGAGATGTCACCGGTAATGAGACCCTTGTTGAAGGAGTGAGGCAGGTGCAGGCCTCAGAAATCATTCATTTAAAACAGGATGATCTGTTTGCTAAATTTTATTATACCTTCAGGGTAAGTGATACCTTAGATGAAGAATATAAAGACATGAAAGTTGCCGGTGTAAGAGTCTTTGAAAATTCATTCCGAAGACTGTTACAAAGTATGCAGGGTAAAACTGCTGTTATACCCTTAAGCGGAGGATATGACAGCCGATTTATCGCAACCATGTTTAAAAAATTCGGATACGATAAGGTCATATGTTTTACTTACGGGAGAAAAGGAAATCCTGAAATTAAAATATCTTCTGAAACGGCTAAAAAGCTTGGGTTTCCCTGGTATTACATTGAGTATAATGATAAATTGATAAATAATTACATTAAAGAGAGTGAATTCCGGGATTACTATCGTTTTGCCTCTAACCTGGTTTCTATGTTTTTTATGCAGGAATATTTTGCCGTGAAATATTTAAAGGAAAACGACCTTATTCCTGAAAACAGCGTTTTTATCCCGGGTCATTCGGGTGATTTTCTGGGTGGAAGTCAGCTAAATAAACACGGAAACCTTAATCTGGAGGAAGATGATAAAGCAATTGTTCAGCGAATTTATCATGTAAAATATTGCTATAAAAAACCCTCCGGTAAGGATATTTCCAGAATTCAGGAAAGAATTAACAGAAGCCTCAAAGAAAAATATCACGGCAAACAAAGCCTTGCCTATTCCATGCACGAAGATTGGGACTTTAAAGAAAAGCTGGCCAAGTTCAATTTTAATTCGGTAACCACCTATACTTTCTTTGGTTATGAGTACAGATTGCCGTTCTGGGATTCTGAGCTTCTGGATTTTTTCAAATATTTGCCCCTTCATGCTAAAATTAACAAATACTTATATGATGATATTTTAACCAATACCTATTTTAACAATTACGGACTGAATTTCCGTGAGAAATTGCAGATGTCCCGCAGTGACCTGCGCATGCTCAAAATAAAAAGCCATATCAAAAGATATCTCCCTGAAAGACTGAAAAGGTTTTTCATGAAATCCAAAGACGGTTTATTCTATAATGAGATCACAATGATCATGAAAAAAGATCTTGAAAAAAAAGGAATACATATTAAGGTTCATGGAAATTCTTTTAATTCTCTAATCATTCAATGGTATTATTTTAAGGTCCTGGATTTTTTGAACGAAAATAAGTCTTAAAAAAACTGTTGATTATATTTAAAAATTTAAGAAAAAAGCTAAATTTGCATTCCGAAATTAATGAATCCGATTTTTGATTTTGTAAGATCTTATTTTTTCGGTTCGTTAATAAAGATTTTTCTACATGGTGGATGTAGCTCAGCAGGTTAGAGCGCTGGATTGTGGTTCCAGAGGTCGCCGGTTCGAGTCCGGTCTTCCACCCAAAGGTGTCATGCCTATGACACCTTTTTTTCTTTCTGATTCATCCAGAATGATCGATCCCTTTCAATTTAGCCCTAAATTCGTTAACCTTCGATATATTCGAAATTTTCAATTTCCCTGAATTTTTGCGCTGCGGCTATGGATGAAGGATGGTTCAGGACAGATTCTACACTTACTTCGGGAATCTTTTCCTCGGCCAGGCCATTTCTGATAAAGATAAAATTAAATCCGAGTTCGTTTGCGCCTACCAGGCGGTAGCCTTTTCTTCTGGCGAGACGATTCATGGCCACCGGTGATGCCCCATGGTACAAAAGATGTTTTCCCGGATATGAATAATTCGGATCGTACGGGACCACAATGTTTCTCATCCCAAACTCATTGTGAGTTTCAATCATAACTACCCGGGGCTTTATGATTTCCAGTGCCTCCCAGATCCAGTAATCGTTTCCATCTATATCGATGGATAATAAACCAATCTCTCCAATATAACCCGACCTTTCAATCAGACCATTAATATTTTCCCGGGTTACTTTTTTACATATAAACGCTGGTTGATAAAACCAGGGATGTGGATATTTGCGAAAGAACTTTTTGCCTCGTTTAATGCTTGCCGGATTTGCATCGATAAATAAACCCTGCCATCCAAAATTAAAATAAAGGTTCGCTGAATTACTATTAATTCCATCATCGGCTCCGATCTCAATAAAAGTATTTACCTCCATGCCAATCACAGCAAATATGAATAGTAATTTCCCGTCTTCTTCAAACTGGGAAAAAACCCTAAATCCCGTTTCTGAGAGGGGGGGTAACTCATTTTTTTTGGCACAATCTCTATAGTAATGGAATAATTGGCGTTGTGAAACCTGAACCGACGGAATGAAACGATTCCGTATTTTTGTAATCAGGAATTTATCTTTCAGGAAGTTTTTGATCATCGGATATTAATTGTTAAGGAATTCTTATCAGTAGGAGATGTTTATTTTATTGATAAAAGTAAGGATTTCTGTTAAAAAGTAGAAGATTATTCCGTGGATCTGTATTCATACATTAAATCATTTAATTGCCGGCTTTTAGCAGAAACCTGTTGGGGTCAGACGGGAATTGCTTCCTGGCGATTGCTTTCATCACTTAACAGAAATAAAGAAAGGAAGCCTCTCGCGAAACTTCCTTTCATTGCTAACCACTTAAACCTAAAAAGGGAACATATAAATCTGAGCTTTTTTAGAATTTCAACATCCAGTCTTCAAGGACCAGTTCCTCTTCAGTGAATTGTTCAGGAGAAGGAAATGGTTTGAGCATCCATTCTTCAAGATTCATGGCAACTTCCATTTTTTCGAATTCAAATGTTTTTGTCATCCATCTTTCCAGTTCCATGCCGGGATCAAGGGGAAGCATTTCTTTATTGAAACTTTCGGCTTCTGTCATCCAACTTTCCAGGGTCAAATCTTCTTCATAAAAATTTTCTTTCATTTCAAACCCATTTGCATTTGTCATCCAGTTTTCCAGTTGAAGTTCGTTGTCCAGCACATTTTTTAATTTGTCAACGATTTTCTCCGAGTTTTCTTTTCCGGGCTTTTTTTCTTTGTCATTTTTAGTTCCGTCGGCATAAACATTTGCTGTAGCTGAAAGAACTGCCAGACTCAATATGATGGGTAAGATATTTTTTTTCATGACTTGCATTTTACTTGTTCAACGAAACGGATAGAAGTTAAACAAGGCTTGTGCCAAAAAACGCAAGATACAGAAATACAGGATTATGAGTCGAGTTCCTGAATGGGTGCCAAGGTTTAAAAATGAACGGTCATGAAACAGGAGTGTACGATATCGGACAGTATGTGTAGCAATAAACAGTCCCTTAGGCGCCAATGTGCCACCGGTCTGTTCAGCGCTTCATTTACCTGCTCACCACCACTCATCTCTTTCCCTGTTCCCTTGTCCATGTTGTCTCTCTCCCCATAAATCGCATGCCCATTACATATCCTTTTATTTTAAGTTTTGCCTCTTCTCCATCTTCAAACCACATATAGGCATCATAAGTTTTGCCGCTTTCCGGATCATAAATCGTCCCGTTTTTCCATTCCTTTTCTTTGGCGTTGTATTCAAAGCCTTTCAGTAACAGGAGGTCAAGTAGAGGTCGATCCTTTAATTTATCATCCGGGTTTTCTTTATCTTTTTTGGGAGCTCCGTTTTCACTGGGTTCTTCCAGCCATACAAGTTTCCCATAGTAGTTTCCGTTTTTGGCTTTGTAAATCCATACCTGGGATGTTCCTTTTTCTGTTAACCAGTATCCGCGGATCTTGTCAGCAGATTGACCGTAAATTGATAAAAAGAAAAAAAACAAGGATAGTGTGAAAAGTAATTTTTTCATGTTGAAGGTTTTAACATTAAGTTATTTTCAGAACCTGATAATTTATTTTCGGGCATATACAATAAAGCTGTGGGGAAATTCATTTTTTTCACCTGCCGAAAATTCTTGTCTTTCCATTTCCACCCATTCATCATAGTTAAGAGCAGGAAAAAAAGTATCTGCCTCAAATGACTGATGAACTCTCGTAAGGTAGAGTTTATTCGCATGTGGGAGAAATTGCTTATAGATCATTCCACCACCTATCACAAAAGCTTCTTCATTCTCTTGAACATTTGCCAGTGCTTCTTCTATCGAATAAGCCATCTCACAGCCTTCGAATTTCTCATTCTCAATATCAGTGATTACCACATTTTTCCGGTTAGGCAGGGGGCTATTCGGGAGTGAAAGATACGTATTCCTTCCCATGATAACTTTATGGCCGGTGGTCAATTTTTTAAAGCGTTTCAGATCATCGGAAATTTTCCAGAGCAGTTCGTTATTCTTCCCGATAGCATTGTTCTCTGCTATGGCAACAATTATGGATATGTTCTTATTGTAAGCCGGACTCATGATTACACAGATATTTCCCCTTTAATATGGGGTTGGGGTTTATAATTCTTAAGGCTAAAATCTTCATAGCGGAAATCAAATATACTTTTCACATCCGGATTTAGAGAAAGTTCCGGCAATTTACCGGGGGTTCGGGTAAGTTGAAGTTTAGCCTGCTCGATATGATTGAGATAAATATGGGCATCTCCCAGGGTGTGAATAAACTCTCCCGGTTGATAAGCTGTTTCTTTAGCCATCATCATTAATAGCAGTGAATATGAAGCTATATTGAAAGGTACTCCAAGGAAAATATCAGCGCTTCTCTGGTATAACTGACATGAAAGTTTTCCTTCTGCCACATAAAATTGAAAAAGGATATGACAGGGAGGAAGTGCCATTTCATTGAGATCCCCAACATTCCAGGCACTTACAATATGCCTTCTTGAGTCAGGTTGATGTTTTAGGGATTCAATAACATTTTTAATCTGGTCAATGTGATTATTGCCGGGAGCAGTCCATGAGCGCCATTGATAGCCGTAAATTCTTCCTAATTCACCATTTTCGTCAGCCCATTCATTCCAAATTCTTACCCCGTTCTCCTGTAGGTAGCGAATGTTGGTATCTCCTTTCAGAAACCATAATAGTTCATGAATGATGGATTTTATGTGTAATTTTTTGGTGGTTAACAGAGGAAATCCCTCCGATAGGTTAAACCGCATCTGGTATCCAAAAGTGCTAAGGGTGCCGGTGCCTGTTCTGTCCTCTTTCTTTACTCCGTTCTCCAGTGTGAACTTCAGGAGGTCAAGGTACTGTTTCATATCTTTGTCTGTTTTTTCATTCCCGCAATATCGGAATAAATGAATTGATAAAATCCAAAAATCAAGTGCTAAATTTATGCAATTTGGTTTATCTCATGAAAGAAATAAACCATATTATTTAAACAAGTTTTCCGAATTGTCGTATGCAAATGAAAACAAGGCATTGGGTAAACACAAGATTGTGCAAAAAATGATGCGCAGGTTTTTCATTGATTTTATCAATATATCTATATTTACGAGAATATTATTTTCTATGGGAAGAAGGCTTTTTTTGTTGATCAGCCTGATCCTTAGCTTTAACTCTCTGCTGAGGTCACAGGTTATCCTCGTTGCTTCAGCTTATGAAGGTTGTGATAGTCTTTCGACCCGGGTATTTATTGAGCCGCAGGAGGTGTATGATACCCTGACAGATATAATCTGGGAAGTGAGAGAAGAAATAATCTCCTCAGATGACACACTTAAGTTGGATCTTGACGCTCCGGGATTTTATACAGTAAAAGCTATCCTTAATAATCAGTATGTTTTTTCACTTTCCCGGGATATTCAGGTGTATTCCACTCCCCGGGTCGATTTTTCGCATTCCGATACTCTGGCAGGTAATGAATTTTCCTATGTATTCCGGAGCGAGTTTGAAGAGTCGGATTCACTGAATTATATTTATACATGGTATGTTAATGATGAAGTAATAGGTTACGAACCCCTAATTATACATGAATTCCCGGAAAGTGGGGAATACACCATTGGGTTAAGCATTGAAAATAGTGCGGGATGTATGGACAGTCTTTCTAAGAAATTGTCGGTCAGCAGAACCCTGGAATGTCCCAATGTCTTCACTCCCAATGAAGATGGTCGTAATGATTTTTTCAGGGTTGAAACCGATGGGAATACCATTTATGATTTCAGAATCTATTCCCGATCCGGAGTAAAGATTTATCATACGGAGTCTCCCAGAATATTTTGGGATGGAAGATCTATGTCGGGAATAAAAATGCAACCCGGGATATATTATTACACGATTGACGCTATAAATCTTGAAGATTTTAAAGAAAAAACTGGTTTTATCCATCTCTACCGTTAACCCCCTCATATATTGATTAATTTTAAATAAGCTATATTCTTTCTGCGTGGAAGAATTACTTTATTTTGGAATTCCTATATTTGAGAATGCAAGATTTTCAAATAAGTTAACTTGCTAATCCTTTAACCTAAATCTATTGGGATGCGAGAACTTTTTTTTGGGTATTCCTTTATAATCATTTCCGTTTTTTTTTATTCTTCTAATCTATTTGCCGCTGAGAAACCTGGGTCTGTAAATAACGTGGATGATTCTGTTCATCTTTCTGCTGAATATACCATCCGGGGAGAGCGTTTGTTTTATGGATTGGTTTATCAGGGAGAAAAGTCTGTGAATTGTGCCGGCTGCCATAATGTTCGCTTAAACTTAAGTGATACGGTAAACTGGAATCCCGATGCGTATGAAATTTCGCTAAAGTACAAAAATTTAAAT
>CAZQOV010000017.1:0-30728 GCA_964595055.1 uncultured Bacteroidaceae bacterium
ACGGGAGCTTCACGAGGGTCGTAACCGGCCATAGCCATAAAATATAACCCCAGTTCATCAGCTTCTCTTTCATGTTTCCGGCTATAGGGTAGCATATATCCAAACTGTGCACCCAGGCCGAAGGCTGCCATTGCGAGCTGCTGGGTCGTTTCTTTTTCTTTTTCAAGGGCCTCGGCCAGTGCCATTCCACCTAGCTGGATAAGAAGCTGCTGACCTAATCGTTCATTACTATGCTGAGCAACCGCATGGGCAATTTCGTGCCCCATTACCACAGCAACTCCGTTTTTGTCTTCGCACACCGGCATGATTCCTTCATAAAAGGCAATTTTTCCGCCGGGCATACACCAGGCATTTAAGGCATCGCTTTTCAGCACTCTGAACTCCCATTCATATTCATCCATTCTCTCATACATATTATTGGCCATCATATATTCCTCCACCACCCGGGAAACCTTATTGCCCACAGCTGCGACAAGATTAACATATTGTTGATTGTCTGAAGTTTCCATTTCTTCCAGTACCTGATTGTAACTCGAATTACCAAGGGCTATCATTTGCTGGGACGAAATAGGGGCAAATTGTTTCCTCCCGGTAAAAGGGACAGTTGAGCATCCCATGAGGAAAAGGAGTGCCAGGTATAAGCTGATTTTCTTTTTCATTGTTTGGATTTTTTAAAGAAACAATTATGAAGTATTTCAAATTTTTGGGTTGACATCTTTCTAAATCCTAAACATTTGAACGGGTGAATGGTTTATCTTTTAAAAGAAGAAGAGTTTTGAGTTTTTAAATGAGATGTTTACCCTATGAAAAAATACCTGTTGCCATTCTGGGAGATAATTAAAAAGTCATTTAAAAAGTACCAGAAAGATGATCCCATAAAACTTGCCGGTACTACTGCGTATTTTACTATTTTTGCCATTGCACCGATATTGATAATCATAATTTCAATTGTTGGACTAATAATCAAAGAAGAAACGATAGCTCAAAAGATCTATACTGAACTGGATCGCCTGATAGGGAGTGAAGGAACAGATTTTGTGAAGGGGCTGGTTGAAAATTTCCAATCGCAGGAAAAGAGTCTGGTCGGCACTATAGTTGGATTTGCAATCTTTATTTTCACTTCAACCACTTTTTTTTCTGTGCTGCAAAAGAATCTGAACTTTATCTGGCGTGTCAGGACCAAGCCCAAACACAATCTGATTAGGGCTATGATAGACAGGCTTTTAAGTTTCGGACTGATACTGAGCCTTGGTTTTATCCTACTCGTTTCACTGATCTTTGATGCCGCATTATCTTTTTTAAGGGATTTTCTGGACCGCTATATAGATCAATATGCACTTTACATTCTGAAACCGGTTAACATAGTAGTTTCATTTGGCATCATTACACTTATATTTGCCATCATATATAAATACTTGCCTGACACGATATTAAAATGGAGAGTCACCTGGGTTGGTGCTCTTGTCACTGCCGTTTTGTTCACTGCCGGAAAATACCTGATTGGCTGGGCACTTGGAAGTGCCAACCTGAATGTTATGTACGGTGCCACCGGATCTGTGGTCATATTTATTCTCTGGGTTTTTTATTCCTCAATTATATTCTTTTTTGGTGCTGAAATTACTCAGCAGTTTGCAGAGCATTATAATTATGATATTAAGCCAAAGGATTATGCTGTGCAGATTGAGATACAGGAAGTAGGGGAGAAAAGTAAGGGCTAAAAGAAGAAGATGGAAGCTGGAAGGCACCCTACCTCGCCAAGGGTTCGGAGGGCAAGGAAAGCTGGAAGGGGCCGATCCCAAAAGAGTGGATTAAAGAAACTAAATTCCTCTCAAAGCAACGCGAAGTCCTAACGTTCATGCCGAAGGCGTAAACGCTAACGGCCCGCCAATATGCGGGACTCCAGCGCCTTGTTCCCGGCAAGGCTCTCACGATGAGTTAAACTATGGACCATAGAAATTACATTCTTCAATCATTTTCTCATTTATTTTACCTATCTTTGCGGCTCATTTTTTATAAAAATATAATATGTTGAAATTTAACGAATTGGGATTATCTCCCAATTTGCTCAGAGGTATTGAGGAGCTTGGCTTTTATAACCCCACACCTATCCAGGAAAAGATTATTCCCCTTTATTTCCAAACAGAAGAAGATATCATAGGACTTGCCCAGACAGGTACCGGTAAAACTGCAGCTTTTGGATTGCCGGTAATTGAGAATACTGACCTGAAGAATAAAAATGTACAAACATTGATATTAGCTCCCACACGGGAACTATGCATGCAAATAAGCAATGACCTGAAGAGCTTTGCCAGATATGAGAAAGACCTGAGGGTTGTAGCTGTTTATGGCGGTGCAAATATTGATTCGCAAATTAAGTCCCTTAGGAAAGGGGCTCATATAATTGCTGCTACTCCAGGCAGAATGCTCGATTTAATAAAACGCGGAGCTGCAAATATCAGGAATATCAATACACTGGTTCTTGATGAAGCCGATGAAATGCTGAATATGGGTTTCAGGGAGGAACTGGACAGTATTCTGGAAACAACTCCAACGGGAAAGAGAACTTTATTGTTTTCTGCGACAATGTCGAAAGAAGTTTCCCGAATTGCCTCAAGGTACCTGAATAATCCCGAAAAGGTAACAATTGGTGAGCAAAATGCAGGAGCTGAAAATGTAAAGCACGTATATTATCATGTACATGCCCGTGACCGCTATCTTGCTCTTAAGAGGATAGCGGATATTAATCCGGACATATACGGACTTGTTTTCTGTCGTACCCGAATGGAAACCAAGGAGGTAGCAGATAAATTGATCAAAGATGGTTATAATGCAGATGCCCTTCATGGTGATCTGTCCCAGGCCCAACGTGACCATGTTATGAAGCGTTTTCGTGAGCGTTCTCTTCAAATGCTGGTTGCAACTGATGTTGCTGCCCGAGGGATTGATGTGAGGGATATTAGTCATGTTATCAATTATAACCTGCCTGAAGATCTTGAAACCTATACCCACAGAAGTGGCAGGACCGGCAGGGCTGACAAATCCGGTATTTCCATCTCAATTGTTAATTACAGGGAAGTATCAAGAATTCCTCAGATTGAGAAAATAATAAGAAAGAAACTTGTAAAAATTCCAGTTCCAACAGGCCAGGAGGTGTGTAAAAAGCAATTATTCAATCTTATTGACAGGATGGAAAATGCGGAGGTTGATGAAAAACAGATAGCTCCATTTATGGAAACCATTATTAAGAAATTGGAATGGTTAAGCAAAGAGGAGATCATTAAGCATTTTGTTTCGCTAGAGTTCAACCGCTTTCTGGAATATTATAGGAATGCTCCCGATTTAAATGATAATCATGAACCTAAGTTCGATAAATCTTCAAAGAATGATTCCCAAAAACGAAGCAGAAATACAAGCTCAGGGAAAAGCAGATTAAAAGGCAATTCTGCGCGTTTTTTCTTGAATGTTGGGAAGAAAGACGGACTGATTCCTAAAAATATTATCGGAATGATCAATGATAATACCAGGGACCGTGATATCAATATCGGAGATATTGATATTAAGGATAGTTTTTCATTTTTTGAAGTAGGGGAGAGGCATGCAGGAAAGATTTTGACTTCGATGGATAAGGCACGTTTTAAGGGACGTAAGGTAGAGATTGAACCGGCAATGGCAACGTCGGATAGCAATATAACAAGCAGGAAAAAGAGAAAAAGCAGGAAAAAAGTGAGGGGTTAGTTGGATTAGGGACCATGGAGTAGTCTGGATCTTAAATTTCAACTCATTGTTTTGAGCGTTTTATTGTATTTTATTTAATTATTATCCATCAATTGGTTAATTGCTTCTACATTTCTATCATGCAAAACATTTTTTGATTCTGGTTGGTAGAGAAATTCAATATAATCAGCATACGTATCTGTTATAACCCCTCTCACCATCTTCATAGTCGAATTCATCATCCTGTTCTCCTCGGTGAATCCTTCTTTCAAAATACCAATTGCTGCAGGTAACCAACGTTGAGGAAACATGTCTCCGTATTTACCATTGGTGCGGTATTCCAGTAATTCAGATTCTATGATTTTGAGAGCCGTTTCCTTTCCCAGATCTGATTGGGGATCGAGGTTGTTTTCCCGCAGATGTTTTTTTATTGCCTCTGCGTTGGGATAAAGCAGTACTATTGTATAGGGTTTCTGGTTGTTATACAACATTACCTGACCGATGAAGCGCGACTGTTCGGTAAAGGCTTCTTCTATTCCTTCGGGGCTGTATTTTTCACCATCATCTGAAATTAACAGGCTTTTAAAACGCCCGAGAACATAAAGGAAACCTGCATCATCAAGGTATCCGAGGTCGCCTGTGTGCAGCCAACGGTTCCTGAGTGTATCTTTGGTCGCCTCTTCATTATTCCAGTACCCCAGCATTACATTTTCTCCTTTCACCACAATTTCCCCCTTTTCACCGGTAGGCAATTCATTGCCATCATCATCGAGAATTTTCATCTCCAGGTTTTTTACAAGGAAACCAGATGAGCCAAGCTTATGTTTATGGGCTGCATTGGAACTTATGACCGGCGCGGCTTCCGACAATCCATAACCCTGGTACATGGGCATGCCAAGGGCATAGAAAAAACGCTGTAGTTCGATGTCAAGCAATGCCCCGCCACCAATGAAAAAGTCGAGGTTCCCCCCGAAGCCTTCCCGAATTTTGCTGAACAAAATCTTATCATACAGTTTAAGATAAGGTTTTAAAGCTGCTCTCCAGCCTTTCCCCTTATTCCAGCCTTCTCCATTATATTTATAGGCGATTTTAAGTGCATGATTAAACAACTTTTCTGCTGCTTTGCCCTTTTCACTAATTCCTTTTTCAATATTTTTACGGAAGTTTTTTGCCAGGGAAGGTACGCTAAGCAAAAAATGAGGCTTGACTTCTTTGATATTTTTTGGAATGTTTTTCAGGGTCTCCATGGGGGTTTTCCCCGCTTGTATTGCTGCCATGCTTGCTCCCGAGGCAATGATGGAATAAATTCCTGCAGTATGGGCAAACGAATGGTCCCAGGGAAGAATTAAAAGGGAGCAATAATATTCCGGTATATTCATCAATGTCAGTGCCTGTTCTACATTGGCCGTATAATTTCGGTGTGAGAGCATTATCCCTTTGGGATCTGCAGTGGTGCCTGAAGTATAGCAAATATTAGCAATATCGTCGGGTTGAATGGAGCGCCATGTTTTTTCCAGTTTGATTGCGTTATCTTCCAGGAATTTTTTTCCTTCTTCCAGAATATCTCCGAAATATACCTCATTTTGGTCATACGTATCCTGAGGATCCAGGTATATAATTTTCTCCACCGTAGGCAGTTCTTTTTTAATACTTTCAATTTTCCTCGCCTGTGCCCCGGATACGATTACATATCTCGATCCGGAATGGGTAATACGAAATTTGAGGTCTGTACTGTCCTGTAATTTAATGGAAAGCGGAACATTAATAGCCCCGGTATAAAGCAATCCAAGCTCGCTGACTACCCAGTCGTTTCGTCCTTCAGAAATTAGAGAGGCACGATCACCTTTTCGAATACCCATAGACAGAAGGCCTGCGGCGAATTGATGAACCCTTTCTCTTATTTCACTGTAAGTAGAGGATTCATATTTCCCGTTCAGATTTTCAAGCATCATGGGGTTTGAGGCATATTTTTCTGCATAGCCTTCAAAGAACTCTGTTAATGTTTTCATGCGATAGAAATGATTTATGCTAAAAAGTTGGTTGTGCAAAATAAGTGAAAATTCTTTCTTTTCAAAGATTTGAACATAGTCTAAAATCTGTTTATTCTGACCTTTTTTTTCTCATCCCTGTCCTGTGTTTTGATGATTTTGGTTTTTTTATGGAGTTAAATCGTATGAAAGCAGGTAGTTAAGATATAGTTATCTGAAATGGAATACTATTTTACTCCTCGGTTGAATTGATTTTTCAGGCAAGGGGTAATGAGGGGAAAAATTTTTTCGTTCTGTGGACTTTTTTAGGCTCAAAGATTCTTTTAAATATTATAATCCTATTAATTTTCCTATTTTTGAATTCCTTTAAATTCAAATTAGCAGTTATGAATGCAATGAAAAGGGCAATGAACGAATCCCCAACGCTCCGCTGGCTAATGCTGGTGCTGGTTAGCCTGGCCATGTTTGCAAATTACTATTTCTATGATGCATTATCTCCTTTAAAGGAAGCTCTTCAGACGCGATTGGGTTGGTCTTCTACCAATTATGGTTTTTTCATGTCGGCCTATTCTATTCCGAATGTATTTTTCGCCATGGCTGTCATCGGAGGTATTATCCTCGACAAATTGGGAATAAGAATTACGGGTTTTATGTTTATTGTATTTATGGTTCTGGGTTCTGCACTGACTGCCTATGGTGCCAGTGATCTTTTCTTGAGTGGTGGCCCCGGTTTTGCACTTATCGATTCTGTTTTTCCAGCTTATCCCCCTTCATTGAAAATGATGGCTTTGGGATTCCTGCTTTTTGGTCTGGGCGCAGAAACCAGTATAGTTGTTTTTACCAAGGCAGTAGTCAAATGGTTCAAAGGAAAGGAGCTTGCCCTTGCATTGGGGTTAAACCTTGCTTTTGGACGTCTTGGAATGGCTGCCGCTTTATGGATTTCCCCAAGTATTGAGCAAAATGCAAGTCCCTGGTACCTTGCTATCTGGTTTGGTACCATGCTTTTGCTTATTGGGTTAATCACCTTCGTTATTTACATGTTTTATGATATTAAGCTTGACCGTCAAATCAAGTATGAGTTGAAGCTTGATGAAACCGAAAAATTTAAACTTGCTGATCTGGGAAAACTTTTAACCAACCGTTCATTCATCTTTATTACCTTGTTATGCGTAACATTTTACAGTGCAGTATTTCCTTTCGTTAAATATGCTCCCGATCTGTTGGTCAATAAATTTGGCATGGACGCTGAACTGGCCGGAAGAATCACCTCAATACTACCTTTCGGGACAATTTTATTCACTCCTCTGTTTGGAACCTATACCGATAATAAAGGCAAAAGTGCAAGTCTTATGATCTGGGGTTCGGTTTTGCTGATCATTGTACATCTAATGTTTGCCCTCACCACCATAACTCCCTATATTCCGATGTTCTTACTGGGTGTGGCGTTTTCTCTTATTCCTGCGGCAATGTGGCCGTCGGTTGCCAAAATTGTTCCGGAGCACAGACTGGGTTCCGCTTACGGTTTGATGTTTTCCATTCAAAATATCGGATTATGGGCATTCCCTATACTAATTGGGAAAGTCCTGGATGTTTCAAATCCTGAAATTACACCTGCACTGCTCGAATCAGGAGCAGTCGCTTACGATTATACCAACCCTATTTTTATGTTAACAGGCCTTGGATTGTTGGGAGTGGTGTTTGCCATCCTGCTGAAGCGGGAGGACAAAGTTTCGGGATATGGTTTGGAATTGCCGAACAGAGAAAAGAAGCAATAATCAATTTTTCAAACGGACATCAAGGATGCCTCCACGAATCACCCAGCAATCATAGTCGCATACATCCGACACCTGGGTGGTCCCAAGCTTGTCTCCGTCGACAGATATTATAGTTTGCTCGCCTGATTTGTAAAAAGCTTTGATTGAGTAATATTGCTCAACCGGAGAGTAAAGGTATAGGGTTTCGGTATAAGCTGTATCTATCCATTCAATAAGTCCTTCTTCCACTTTGCCTTTGTAAAAGACCAGGGGCACATAGGGATTTTCTTCATTAATAGTCAGATCCACAATCAAATCTGCACTATCAGGTTTTTCATAATAGCATTCATCACAGTTTACATCCAAAACAAAGGGGTTTTGTTCACAGGAGAATGCTAGTAGGATAATGATATAGGTTAAAACCCCTCTTTTGTTCAACATTTTTTTATTCATATTGCAACCAGTCTATTTCTTTTTCCATCATTTCTCTCTTTGCCAGGGGAAATGAAAAAGCCAGAGAAATGTTTATACGATGTGGACCCAGGTTTTCAATGTTGAAATCCTGATATTCATAGTTTAATTTCAGTGTGAGATGGTTATTTCTCATGTACCATCCTGCCCGGGGAGAAAAAAAGAAACCAGGATCCGGATTGCTATTGCTGCCCCGGTATCCACCAAAGCTATAGGCTGTTCTGATACCCACAAACGGGCCGCTTTCCAAATGGGGTAGAGGGTTAATCAGGGCAAAGCGTTTTTCTAAGCCGACAAAAATGAAATATCTTCGTTCCCAGTATTGGAAAAGGGTGTCGTTTACCGGATCGGTTAATATTCGTACAGCAGCCGGACGAAAGTTAAATCCGGCATTAATACCGGTATTAAACCGGGAATCTTCCAGGGTAAAATTCAAAGAAGTGAAAAAATCGTCTCTGCAAAATTGAAAGCCCGGTCCAATGCTGAGTGCATTAAAATGGGGATAGTAGGTAAGCCTGGCCCCTTCAGATAGTAAGAGATCTTCAATTTCTTCTTCATCCGATTCCTGTGCAAGTGTAAGCATGTTCATGCTTCCTGTTATCCTCTGATTTACGCCGGCTCCCAGATTGATCAATTTTTCGGTCATGGTATAGTCGCCATTCCTAATCGCGAAGGCAAGTGCCGACATTCCTCCTTTATTGGTAAGGTTTATTTTTGCTCCCTGCTCTAAAAGGTAATTGCTCACGTCAGGATTTTGCTTATTTATTGCAACCATAAGAGGGGTAAAGCCTTGTTTATCCTGGCTGTTAATATTTACCCCACTTTCTGTCAGGACCTTTAAGGATTCCAGGGAGTTGTTATAAGCAGTTGTGATAATGGGAGGTGTTTGATTATTGTCAGGTATTTTTGGATTGGCTTCATAAAAAAGCAGCATTTCAACCAGGTCGGGAAAGTTATAAGCTGCTGCATAATGAATAGCGGTTACGCCTTCTTCATCTGCCGCATTAATTTCGGCATCAAAATTAATAAGAAGTTCCACGATTTGCTGATTATTTAATTTTGCTGCGCTAATCAGGGCGGTTACCCCATTATATGGACGCATATTTGGGTCTGCCCCGTTGTTCAGCAAAAACCTGACCATTTCAACATCCCCGTTTTCAGCCGCATACATCAGAGCGGTGATATTGTCAACCGTGACTGCGTTTATATCTGCTCCTTTTTCTAAAAGGTTTTTTACATTGGCGAGATGCCCTTTACTGGCTGATATGATCAGGTTAAAATCATCATCATAGGGAATAAAATAGGTGGTATCGTTATATACCGATTGATTCTGAGCATAAGACCCGATTTTAATAAAAATCAGCAGAAAAAATAACAGGGTTTTTATTTGCATAAAAATCTATTTGTGGTAAAATTAAAATAATCATTCAAAATGCGGTAACAAATATTTTGGTTTTCATCATTAAATCATACCTTTTGAGCCTTATAATTATAAAATTTATAAAAAACATCCGGTGAAATCATGATTTTCTGTGTTTTTGATTCAGAGATATGCAAGTATTTACTATTTTTAAGATTGATTTCATAAGTGATTAAATCATTTATTATGAACCTAGTAACCAAAAAATGCCTGCTAACCCCGGTTTTTCTTTTCTTAACTTTTCAACTTTTTTCGCAGAATAATCCAAATGATTACTGGCTGGAAAATGGATTTTTCGACGGAGATACGGTTTACGTGAATTCTGGTTTCTTCTATGATGATGGCGGTTATGAACTGTACAACACGGGACAGGACTGGACGGTCATATTTTGTTCGGAGAACGGGAATCCCATAACTCTTGACTTTAATGGTTTCCGAACACATTATGAAGGTTCTACCACTGGGGATTATGATAATTGGGATTATATGACCATTGATTATACGGGCACAAAAAAATTAGCTGCTTATAGTACTGATACTCCCCAGTTTAGTTTTACCTCTCCTGATGGTTGCATAAGCCTGGGCTTTGTTTCACAAGAAGATAGCCAACCCGACTCGGGTTGGGTGGCCGAAATCAGCACCAATCCCCCTCCTCCCAACAATGATCAGTGTTCTGCTACCGAATTAATTGTAGGAAATGTATGCAGTCCTTCGTTTTATTCAAACAAAGGTGCATGGGATACCCGTGGATTGGACAGTCCTTCCTGCCATGAAAAATTCTTTGGCGGCGATGTCTGGTTCACCGCTATTGTACCGGATTCCGGTCAGCTTAAAGTCGAAACCCTACCCGGGTCTCTTACTTATGGCATCATGGTTTTGTACAGGGGGACTTGCGATAACCTTACGGAATATGAATGTGTTAGTGTGCAGGGCACCATGCCCTCACGAACATTCACCGGACTCAATCCGGGAGAAAGAGTTTATATCCGGATTTTCGGTGATCAGGCTCAAAGTGGTACTTTCGGAATTTGCGCCACCGATCCTACGGCTCAAATCACGGGTTTTACCGGTCCCGGAGGAGTGGGTGATGCTATCTCCAATCGGCTCTGGCTGAAAGCCGATACCGGAGTTGTTGATATCAACCTGGAGTCAGTTTCCAACGGCAATAAAGTATCCTTCTGGTTAGATAAAAGTGGGAATGAAAATCACCTGAAACAACCCTCAGGCCCCAATCAACCACTTTTTAACCGCAATGGTCTCAATGGCGGTCCGAGCCTGATGTTTGATGGAAATTCCACGTTTATGACAGATACACTCGGGATTTTTGCTGCCCCTGTCAATATTTTTTCGGTTCATAATTTTTCGGTATCCAAAGACCACACGCTTCTGGCGCTGGGCGATGCAAATGAATCAAATACACTGAGCATTGGCAGAGAAGATATTAGCAACAATTATTATACCTATGTGAATACGAAACAATATGGACAAGAATTGCCTGTTGATGCACAAATCCTTTTTGCCAAATACGGGGTCATTTCACCTTATCATGGTTATGCTTTAAATGGAACTCCCCAAACGGTAAATTATACAGAAGGACAGGTTTCAACAAATGGTTCATTATATATCGGAGCCAACAAAGACCTGAATACTTACCTTGAGGGAAATATTTCTGAGATTATTTTTTATTCAAAAGTCCTGAATGAAGCTCAGGAGATCATTGTTAATAATTACCTGGCAGCAAAATATACCATTTCCATACAAAATAATTTCTATGGGTTCAGAAACAGTCATCCGCATGAACTTGCGGGTATAGGAAGGGTTGATGAGAAAAACAGTCATTCCAAAGCCCAGTCCGGAGGAATATTATCCCTGGGAGGAGCCAGTGAACTTGGTGATGACGAGTTTGTCTTATTTGCGCATGACGGCGGGGACGTGACATCCTGGAGCTCCTCTGAAGTTCCTTCGCAAGACCCGGATGTATTGCGTCTTGAAAGGGAATGGAAAGTGGATATAAAGGGAGATGGTCCCGGATTGCTCACTATTGGACTTGACACAACGAATCTGCCGGTTTTACCCATGGATTACAGTGCCTATAATATCCTGGTTGACGATGATGGAGATTTTAGTTCAGGTGCTGAATTTTATGGGTTAATCCCTGCGGGAGATGAATTGATTGCCAATAATGTTAGCCTTCCTGATGAGGCTTACATTGGGATTGCAGCTGTTAAGGCAAGGGTTAATTTTTCCAAAGCCTCGTCCTCGGGTTTGGAATCTGAAGAAAGACCTGTTATCGAAGTTGAATTGAATTATGCTGTTTCAGAACCTTTTACGGTAGAATACGAGGTTTCATCCGGAACTGCTGTAAATGGAGAGGATTATTCTTTAGCTTCCAGCATTTTAACATTTGAAGCAGGGGAGAAGCTAAAAGAAATTCGTCCATTAATTTTTGAGGACACGATCGTTGAGATTCCAGATGAATATTTTGTTATTCACCTTGCTAACCCCGGATCGGTAGTCCTTTCAGGAGATACTATGGACCACACCTATACCATTGTAGATAATGATTTATCCCTGTTTGTTACGGCAAGTGATTCGATAATAGGAGAATGTGAGACTTCAATGACAACCCTTAAGGCCCATGCCGCCGGTCCTTCTCCTCTTTCTTTTTCATGGTCACCGGCAGAGGGGTTGGAGGATCCTTCATCTGCGGTAACAGTTGCGAATCCATCTGCCACCACAACTTATGTGGTTGAGGTCAGGGATTCTCTGGGTGGAAGTAAAAAGGATTCTTTGCAAATTGTTGTTGAGCCTTTACCCGCTCAGGCAATAATAACTGCAAATGGAGAAACTGAATTCTGTGACGGAGGAAGCGTTCAGATTTCCGCACCTGAGGGTTATGCTTATTTATGGAATAACGGTTCAACTGCAAGAACGCTGGACATTGATACTTCCGGTACATTCACGGTAAGGGTCATTGATGAATTCGGATGTGAATCACTTCCTGCCGATTCTCTGGAGGTTGTGGTTTATCCGGTTCCCGGTAAACCTGAAATCACGGTTATGGGAGATCTCTTCTTGTGTGAAGGTGAAACGGTTGAATTGTCTGCTCCTGAGGGATATGCATACCAATGGAGTAACGGTGCCGAAAGCCGTTCAATAGTTGTTAGCGAGAGTGGAGAATATAGTGTCAGGGTATTAAATAGCGAGACCTGCATTTCTGTGCCAAGTGATACCATTGAGGTTGTGGTAAGCAGTCTTCCTCCGGAGCCGGTGATAAGCCATGCGGGTGATAATGAAATTTGCCAGGGAGAAAGTATTACCCTAACCGGAAATGAAGGCTATGAATACCTCTGGAGCAATGGAGAAACCAGCAGGAGTATTACCGTAAGTGAGGAGGGCATTTACAGCCTGCAATTGATTAACGGAGCCTGTATAAGTACTCCGGAAAGTATCGAAATAATTGTTCACCCTGTACCTGAAAAACCTCAGATCACAGCCACAGGAGATCCCTTCTTGTGTGAAGGTGAAACGGTTGAATTGTCTGCTCCTGAGGGATATGCATACCAATGGAGTAACGGTGCCGAAAGCCGTTCAATAGTTGTTAGCGAGAGTGGAGAATATAGTGTCAGGGTATTAAATAGCGAGACCTGCATTTCTGTGCCAAGTGATACCATTGAGGTTGTGGTAAGCAGTCTTCCTCCGGAGCCGGTGATAAGCCATGCGGGTGATAATGAAATTTGCCAGGGAGAAAGTATTACCCTAACCGGAAATGAAGGCTATGAATACCTCTGGAGCAATGGAGAAACCAGCAGGAGTATTACCGTAAGTGAGGAGGGCATTTACAGCCTGCAATTGATTAACGGAGCCTGTATAAGTACTCCGGAAAGTATCGAAATAATTGTTCACCCTGTACCTGAAAAACCCTCAATAACACCTGAAGGTCCCGTAAATATCATCAAAGGGGAATCTGTAATCTTGCGTTCTTCAGAAGCGGATCAATATTTATGGTCCACTTCGGAAACAAGCCGTGAGATTGAGGTTGCTGAGGAAGGTGAATACAGTGTACAGGTGATTAGTAATGCAGGATGTGAAAGTGAGATCTCCGATCCTGTAGAAGTAAGCGTTACTGAAATATTGCCTGCACCGGAAATTTCCATAGAAGGTGAAACATCTTTCTGTGAAGGAGGGAGTGTAAGCTTAATATCAGAGGAAGCGCATGCATATCGCTGGTCTAATGGGGATACAACCAGGGAATTAATGGTTAGGGAAAGCGGAGCCTATTCCCTTTTCATTGTTAACGCGAATGGTGTTGAAAGTTTTGAATCGGACCCGGTTGTTGTCGAAGTTTTTGAAAATCCATCCGCTGAGTCTGATATTACTGATGTTAGCTGCTTTAGTGGTTCGGATGGCAGTATTAACTTAACTATAGTCGGTGGAGAATTGCCTTATTCGGTCGATTGGTCAACCGGATCTGAGGGAACAAGTGTAAATGGTTTGGCTGCTGGTATCTACAATGTAACCATAACCGATGCCAATGGATGTACGATTGAAAAAGAGGCGAATGTTCAGGAACCCGAAGAGATCGTGATTGAAGGAGAGATTATCGATGCCAGGTGTCCGGATGCAGCCGATGGAGAGATAGCATTAGATGTAAGTGGAGGCATTTCCCCTTATTTGTATACCTGGGATGAAGGTATGACGGGGCCGGTATTGCGCAATTTGTCGGCTGGGGTATACACAGTAACCATTAGTGACGCGAACAACTGTAAAAAGTCTGAAAGTTTTGCTATCAAAAACAGGGAAGAGTACTGTTTCAGAATTCCGGATATTATTACACCAAACGGAGACGGAAAGAATGATACATGGTTGATTGACGGGTTGGATATTTATCCGGAGGCAACAGTACAAATCTTTGACAGATGGGGAAAAAGAGTCTTCTATTCGGAAGGTTATGACGGTGATTTTGACGGAACCTATAACGGCGAAGATCTTCCGATGGAGTCCTATCACTATATCATAGACCTGAAGGATGGAACTCCTGTGATAATTGGAAATATTACGATTGTCAGATGATTTTTTTAACAGGATTTACCCAATAGCAAATTCTGTGTTAATAATTCAGAAATATTAAATTTTATGATGATAAAGATACCTGATAATGAATTCATACATATGAAACAGAAAAAGATCATTATTTTTTGCGGACTTTTATTTATCACCGTTTTTTCTGTTCATGGTCAGCAGACCCCTGTCTTTTCTCAGTATATGACCAATAAATTCCTTTTGAATCCTGCCATTGCAGGAGGCAGTGGCTATAATGATATTAATCTAATTGTCCGGGAACAATTTGTTGGTTTTGAGAATGCTCCGAGGACTATTGCACTTACGGGACAATCCAGGCTATTAGATGATAGTTATATTCGAAGAAAGCTCCGGGTCAGGAGAAATGCCAATCAGGCCAGCATATTTACTAATATTGGTCTGGGAGGAGGAATTTTTTCAGACAGAAACGGAATTGTCTCCAAAACCGGTTTGCAGATCTCGTATGCTTATCACATCAATTTCAATAATCACTATCAACTTTCGATGGGATTATCCGGTTCTGCCTTTCAGTATAAACTGGATGATTCGGATTCTTACCTTGTAGATAGCGATGATCCTTTGCTCATCGGTTCAGACAAACAGTTCTGGGTTCCTGATGCTGCTTTCGGACTTTATTTTACCGATAAAAGATCATGGGCAGGAATTACCATTACTGATCTATTTGGATCTTCTCTTCGATTCGGCAGTTCTCCGATCCGGGAGAATTTCCATACACTCAGAAATTTTAACCTGATGGCAGGATCTGATTTCAATCTTAATTCTGAATTTCATATTATGCCTTCGGCAATTGTCCGGATGAACAATATTCAAACCCTTGTAGACATAAATGCCCGGTTATTTTACATGGATTCATACTGGATGGGAATGTCTTTTCGGACGGATAATACCCTTATAGCCATGTTGGGGATAAATTTTGAGATGTTAAGGTTTTCTTATGCATATGATGCCAGTCTCGGGAATATTAGCAATTATAGTTCGGGATCTCATGAGATTATAATGGGTGTCCGATTTGGAGATAACAATACCCGGAGATTCCGGTGGTTAAGAAAAGATGAGGAAAGTTTTGATATGTAATTAGCTCCCCATTTCCAGCTGATTTTTCACCAATTCATAATATTTGCCTCTTTTCCGGGTCAAATCCTGATGATTGCCTTTTTCAACAATTTTGCCCTGGTCAAGTACTACGATTTGATCAGCATTTTTTACCGTACTGAGTCTGTGAGCTACAATTACAACAGTTTTTCCCTTATAGAATTCTTCCAGGTTTTGCATAATTACTTTTTCATTGTTGGCATCCAGGGAGCTGGTTCCTTCATCAATAAAAAAGTAATCGGGATCTTTATAAATAGCGCGTGCAATTAAGACCCGCTGTTTCTCCCCCCCGCTTAGCATTTGACCTTCCTGTCCGATTCTGGTGTTGTAGCCGAGCGGAAGCTTTTCAATAAATTCATTGATATTTGCGATCCGTGCCGAGTTAATGAGTCTTTCGGTGTCAATCAGTTCCTCTCCAAGTGCAATATTTTTAGCTATGGTATCAGAAAATATGTAGCCATTCTGAAGAACTACCCCGCATTTACTTCTCCATGCAGCGCTATTCACGGTTTTTATGCTTTGCTCGCCTATCCTTATATCTCCCTCCGTCGGGGGGTAATATCCAAGAAGTAATTTTACCAGCGTGGTTTTCCCGCTTCCGCTTACTCCAACGATTGCTGTGACTGAATTGTGTGGCAATTTGAGGTTTAGATTGTTTAGGACCACAGGAGAGTGCGGTCCTTCATATCGGAACGAAAGATTCTTTATAAAGATTCCCTGATCAGAATCGAGAATTGGATGAAATTCATCCATCTGATCTTCGTCTTTATTCTCATGAATCTCTGAAAGTCTCTCTAGACTTATCTTGGCATCCTGGGTATTTCTCATGAACGTAATAAGCCGGTTGATGGGGGTATTCATTTGTCCCATAATGTAAGAGATCGCGAGCATCATACCCAGTGTCATTGATCCGTCTACCACCGCAATTGCCGCAAGAAATGTAATAAGAATATTTTTAATTTCATTTATCAGTACTGCACCTGCCTGCTGGTATTGATTTAGTGATAGATTTCTGACATTCACCTTAAAAAGGGAAGCCTGAATTTCTTCCCATTCCCAGCGCAGTTTCTTGTCGGCATTATTTATTTTAATTTCTTCTATTCCATTAATGATCTGAATAAGTTTGCTCTGATCTTCCGATTGTTTTGCAAATTTTTTAAAATCAAGCTCTCTGCGTTTTTTCATGAATAGATAAATCCATAAAAAGTATAACAACGAACCGATTAGAAAAAGGAAAAATATTTTTATGCTGTATATGGCCAGTACAATCCCAAGTACGATCAGCGAGAACATCGAAAAAAGTATATCGAGCG
This sequence comes from uncultured Bacteroidaceae bacterium, assembly GCA_964595055.1. Taxonomy (GTDB): domain Bacteria; phylum Bacteroidota; class Bacteroidia; order Bacteroidales; genus CAYRTD01. The sequence continues at coordinate 16,856 of CAZQOV010000017.1, forward strand.
ATGAGTTTGTGAGAAAGGATTCAATTCTTCGATGATCACCGATTCTCTGAAGCAGGTCTCCCACCAGACGTGTATCAAAAAACCCAATAGGGAGTTTCATCAATTTGATCAGGAAATCTGAGATTAAAAAAATATTTACCCGTGTACTCAGGTGCAGAAGTATCCATCCACGGATGAAATCCACGGATTGTCGGCTAATGATGAGGACCAGTTGTGCCAGTAGTATTAAAAATATAAACCCCTTATCCTGATTATTGATTCCGTAATCAACTATTGCCTGTGTCAAAAAAGGAAGTATCAATAAAAGAAGACTCGATATTAGCATACCGAGCAAGAGTTGTGAAATGAATTTTTTATAGTTTTTAAGGTATTTCAATAAAAACTGGAAGCTACGTTTCCTGACTTCTTCGCCTTTTTCAGTATAAAATTCAGGTTTCGGTTCCAACAGAAGAGCAAGACCTTTTGCCTCACCTTCAGCCTTACCTGAAAGCCAACCTTTTTTGAACTCTTCTTTGCTGTACTTTATCAGTCCATAAGCCGGATCGGCCACATAAACTCTGCCTTTTTTTATTTTATAGACTACGATGAAATGATTTTGCTTCCAGTGAACGATCAGTGGTAAAGGAGCCTCTTTTACAAGCTGATCAAAACTCAGGGATACTCCCATGGTACGAAATCCTATGGCTTCAGCTCCATCACTTATGCCCAGGAGGGAAACTCCTTCACGGGTAATATAACTTTTTTCCCTTAAGGTTTGAAGATTGTAGTTTTTTCCATAATATTTTGCGATCATTCTTAAACAAGCGGGACCGCAATCCTTTGCATCTAGCTGTTTATAGAAGGGAAATGTTGCCATTAATTATTTACTTGAATGGCTTAAAATTAAAAATATTATTTATTATACAATATTGTTTTTATGAAGGGTTTTCAATAATTTACAAGATAAAAAGCTATAGGCTTTTTTTCGCTCACAAAGTTGTTGCAGAAGATCAATTGCCGGGGTGTAAATCGGGTATTGGGGTTGGTTAGGATTAAAATACCTGTTTATTGATGCCTTAGCCTCTTCTTTTGGCAGATCTTGAGCATTTCTACGAATGTTTGATTTTTCTTTGAATTGAATGTATTGTTTTAAAACCTGCCTGGAGCCATTTGCAGTATTGGATAAATATTTATATTTCTGGCCTGTTTTTTATTCTCTTTTTAAAGATTTTTAGATTCTTATTATTCAACATTCCAGCTGCGTAAAGGACTGCTTTCTTTTTTAATTTCATTATTGAGCCCACTCCGAAAATATGTTTTCTGCGCTTCATGAAATATACATGATTTTTTAATTGCCTGTATTTCTGTAGGATATATAGATGTATTTGTGTTTATTTGTGTTCTTTATTTGTGGCCATTTGTGGATACTTGACTTTTCGGAGTGGACTCATTATTTAATTCTTTAAATTCGGGGTCATTCATTATTCTTTTAATCAGACTGGCTTTACACCTATACTTCCTGTCCATAGTATGATGTTTGCTTTTATACCTGAGAGCTTTTTTTATTTCTGATGTTTTTTTTCCACTAAAAACCATGTTGAGAATTTTCTGGCAATCTTCACTTAATTTGGAAAAATGTTTGTCAAAAATCTCCCGTAACTTTAATTCAAGCTCATTTTCGCTGTCGGGTTCATTCACCTCATCTACCGGATAGAAAGATGAATTTTGCAGGTATTTCCGTGCCTTATATTCCTGTATCCACAAATTTTTGCTTATGGCATAAAGGTATGTTGATACTTTGCACCTTAACTGAATTTTCCCCTCACTTACCTGACGGTAAAGGATCAACATGGCATCTTGAAAAATATCTTTCGCTATTCCATGGTCACCACCAAAATTTATGATCATTTTTTCTACCTGTGGAAAACAACTTTCATATAAATGGTTAATTACGGTAGAATCATGATTAATAATTCCTTTAAGGACTTGATTTTCCCTGTTGTTTTCCATAAATGAAAAGCGTAAGTATTATTGCTTCATGATTTATAAAAGTCAAGTTACTTTTTTTTATTACCTTGTCATAGACATTATGTTTTTTTTTTTACCATTTAAGACTCCAGATATTAACACCCTAATAGAAAAAAAAATAGGTGACGGGAATTGTTAATAACTTTTTTATAATTAATAAATGAAGGAAAGATTCAAAGGCTTTAAAAATATTTTTGCATACAGTGCCGGCATAGCCGGTTGGTCCATCATGATGAATACCGTTTCTGTGATGCTCATTTTTCTTTACATTCCGCCTTCAAATTCTGAAATGGAGCCGCTGGTTCCGGCCATTCCAATTATCGGAATCCTTACAGTATTTTCCGTTATTTTTGCTTCCGGCAGGTTAATTGATGCTATAACGGATCCAATTATTGGCTGGATAAGCGATAGCCTGAATACACGATGGGGAAGAAGGGTTCCCATAATGTTTATTGCCATTATCCCTACCACCATTTTTTCCATTTTATTGTTTTATCCTCCTCATTCCTACGAGAGTAAAGAAAATCTTGAGTGGTTATTTTTTGTGCAGGCGGGGTTTTATATATTTCTGACCTTGTATATTGTTCCTTATAATGCACTTATGCCGGAGCTTGCTGAAAAAAAGTCAGAAAAATTGTATCTTTCAATGTATTTGTCTTTGGCATATGTGATTGGAATTATTATTGCATCACAAATTCCGTTTCTGTCAAGCCGGTTTGCTGAAGATCCTGCAGCCTTGTCGAGAGATGATTACCGGTTTGCCCTGATTATCATAAATTGCATTGCTCTAATATTAATGTTTTTACCCTTGCTTGTGGTGAATGAAAAAAAATATTGCCGTGCACGTGCAGCTAAAATCAGTGTGCTCAAATCCTTAAAAACCGTGATTGGCAACCGAAATTTTTTTTTGTTCCTTGTTGCCGATGCTTGCTTTTTTATTACCATAGCCATTATTACTTCAGGAATTTTATATTATGTTAAGGTCCTTCTGGATTTGCCTGAAATGACAGCTTCAATATTTATGGGCGTTATGATAATTCTTTCCCTTTTTTGTTATCCTCTGGTGGTAAAGCTGGCCAGGACATGGGGAAAGAAAAAGCTGGTGCTGATTTCCTTCGGAACTTTTGCTTTTATTTTTATCTGGATCAGTTTTATGGGAAAGCTACCCTTGTCTTCCCTGATTCAAATGCTCTTGCTGGCCGTTATTACAGCGTTTCCAACGGCTGTTCTGGGAATATTACCCTATGCCATAATTGCCGAAGCTGCTGAAGAATCCTCGAAAACAACTGGCGAGAATACCGAGGGAATGTTTTTCGCGGTAAGGACCTTCGCCGATAAGTTTGGGCAAACCATCGGAATTACCGGTTTTGCTGTTCTGATGGTTTTAGGTAAAGATCCGGGTAATGATGCCGGCATTCGTCTTAGTGCCTGGCTAGGCTTCCTGATAAGCACCTTTGCTTTTGTCGTTTTCCTGAGATGGGAGGAATGAAAAAAGGCAGCTATGAATACTGCCTTTGGGATAGTTTTAGTTAGCACGAGAAAAAAGGAGAATAGATCAATCTGAGTAAAGATAAATTTTTTTTTATTTAAAAACCAAATATTTGTGCCATTAAAATTATTTTTATTCAACATGGATTTGCTTCTTTTGGTTATCATCCGTGATCAATGCCGGAATATTTTCTCCTGCTTCTGACTGTGCCACATCTCCCGATATTTTGTATCTTTTGCTAATAATTCAGTATGAGATCCGGATTCAATAATATTCCCTTCCTGTAATACCAATATTTGTTCGGCTTTCTGTATTATTGATAAATTATGAGCTGCTATTATGATGGTTTTTCCTTCTTTTTTCAGCTCATCCAGCAGCATAAGGAGATTTTGTTCCGAACGCGTATCCATATTAGAGCTGGGCTCATCCAGTAGGAGAAGAGGGGCATTTTTATAGATAGCCCTTGCCAATGCTACTTTTTGTCGTTCTCCTCCAGAAATATTATTTCCATCTTCTGATATAAAGGTATGTATCCCTTGCGGTAGCTTGTTAATCAGATCTGTTAATCCAGCTTTCTTTATGGATTTCTCGATTTTTTGGGGATTCCATTTTTTCTCTAAGGAGATGTTTTCACCCAAAGTGCCAAAAAAAAGTCTGACTTCCTGGGGAACATAAGAGGAAAATGAACGGATATGATTGGGTGATAAGTGATGATGCACCTCATTATTATAAAAAATGTCTCCTTTTTCGGGGAGGTAAAAGTTCAGGATCAGGGATATCAGGCTTGATTTGCCACTACCGCTTTCCCCTACAATGGCATTCATGGTGCCGGTATGACATTCAAATGTCATGTTCCTGAATAATTCCTGTTTTCCCGGATAAGCAAAAGAAATGTTTTTCAGCTTAATATTTACCCGATCCTTTTTCTGCCAATTTTTTTTCATTAAATTGTTTTTTTCTTTTTCCAGGTCCATGATTTGAAACAGTCGGTCCGCCGCAATTTTTGCGTCCTGAATTCCCCTGTTTGAGAGAATCAGATGGATTAATGGTGATGACATGTAGGAATAAAGGGAATAAAAAGAAAACAGTTCCCCGTATGATATCTTTTGCGTTATTACCTGGTAGGATCCCAACCATAAAATCACCAGGAGAAAAAGGGAAGAGATGAATTCTGCCCCGCTGGAAGTAATGAGGTAATCTTTTGAGGTTTTGAAAATGCTATTCAGAAGTTTAGTACTTGAGCTTTCCAGTTTATTTTCCGTTGCTCTTTCCATGTTAAAGGCTTTTATGGTCTTAATTCCTTTAACCGTTTCTACCATATTGGATTCCAATTCCGCACCGAACTCCATTGTTTTTTTGAGGTACTTTTTATTTGTATTATTAAGAAATTGATAAAGCAAGAGGTATAAAGGAATCGAAATTAATACGGTCAGACCTAATATGGTTGAATACAGGAACATCATTGTAACTGTAATGCAGACAATTAAAGAATTTACACTTATCTCCTGTACCATAGAGTTAATAAAACTTCGGATCTTTATGGCATCAGATATCCTGGTTAGAATCTCTCCTGATTTCATGGACTGAAAAAAGTGAAATGGTAAATGCAATACATGATGGTTAAATCCTTGGATAAGTCCAGAATCAATCATCCGCCCGGTTTTTAATAGCAGATGATTTTTCAGAAACCCGACCAGTATCTTCAGGGAGAATATGAATAAGAGTGAAAGTGAAAACAGATGCAGCTGGTTGGTATTCTCTGAGGGTATGATTGTATCTGCCAGCTTTTCTATGTAAATGGCAGTGGTTATTCCGGCTGCACTGTAGAATATTGCTCCGGCCATGACCTTAAACAATGACTTTCTGTGCGGTTTGATAATTGAAATTATTCTCTTGTGCGGGTTAATGCTAGCTTCCGTTTTTGTGAACCTTTCTCCCGGTTTGAGTAAAAGTAAAATTCCTGTCCAATTTTTTTTGAATTCAGCCATGGATATTCGCTCAAGTTTTCCTTTTGCCGGATCCATTATGGTAACGGTATGTTCATTTAAAGAATAGATTACCACAAAATGAAACCACACCTCCTTAATTTTAAGATGTGCAATTGCCGGAAGATCTTCCTTTATTAATTTTTTATCTTCGATTTTAACGGCTGAGGACTGAAAACCAATTTTTTCAGCCGCTTTTACCAGACCCAATAAAGAGGTCCCATTTTTATCCGTGCCTGCTTCTGAACGGATAAGGGACACAGACCTGTGATGGCCATAATATGCGGAAATAGAGGAGAGGCATGCAGCCCCGCAATCGGTAATGTCCAGTTGTTTTACCAGGATGGATCTTTTCTTTTTCATGGTATAGATTAAAAAAGCTGTCAGGTATAGTAAGGTAAGCCTGACAGCCTTAGTTGCAGAACTAAAATTACTTGAATGCGAGACCGTATTGACTTGTATGGTCTCCCATGAAATCTACCATTAAAGCAAAGCCGTAACCCAATAAATAACTCAGGTCATAGCCAAAGCCCTGGCCCCGGGTTTGAATCAGATCCGAAATCTGCGGATCGTCCATGTTCTCCAGGCTTATCGCATGTCTGTTTTTTGTTTCCATATTCAATCTGTTATTTTTTTAATGTTTTTCCTGATAGGCATTGAACCCGTCCTTTAACCCGTTTTTTATATCATCCCAATTATTGATTACAAACCATATTACCTTGTCTATCCAACCTCCGCCTCCATGAATATAATTAAGGTGAACTTCGGGAATAGGATGATAATTATCTCTTTCATAAAATCTTTTCATAATTTTTGCTTTTTTGGATCCCTTATTTTGTGAATTTAGAATGATCCTCTGGCAGCTTTTATGCCCTCCCTGAATCCATCCAACATATCATTTAAGTTGAAGAATATCAGAACAGCGATGATTACAGCAACTGTAATAAGAAATATACGCTGATTCCTTTTTTTTATCTTTTTCTTTGTTTTCATAGTTACCCATTTTTTAAAAGGTGAATAATACGATTAAGTGTGGATAGCTCAGAGATATTCATCTCAGAACCACCGGATAACCGAGGTGATACATTTCAACCCCAAAACTTCCGGCATATCCCAGACAATAGGCAATTTTATATATCAATCCATTGAAAATGCCATCGAATAGAACACCGCCTGAGAATTCATTCATTTCATTTATACTTAAGCTTAATCTTGCCGTTTGATAATGATCCATTGTTATTTGTTTTCGTATAAAAACATGCATGTTTAGTTTATGCTATTCTTTTCAGATTAGAAGAATAGAGAGAGTGTTTCTAGCTGATTTCGCGATTTAACCTGCCCGTGATTCTTTTGTGCAGTCAGGTGAAATTTGAAATTATTGCTAGACCATCATCAGACAATGTGCTCGGGAGCAAATAATTTAATAATCCAATGAAGTATTTTTGAGCCATTGATTATTACTCCTCCATGGATTTTTACCATTTCTTTTTTCTCAATTTTCCGGTAAGGATTGTTGTTATTTTCCATGTTTTCTCTTTTTTAATGTTCCGTTGTTAACCATTCAATTGCCTTATAAATGAGTTTTTCGATAGCTTGAGCTGCATTTGCAAGGTGGTAAGGCAACAGTACAAAACCACCCCTGAATTCTGAAAGAGCATTTTCAGAAATTGCTATTTTTCTTTTATCTCTTATGTTTTCATTATCCATAACCCTATTTTTTAATTATATTCCTAAAAAATAGATCTTCACCAAACATAATCTCTGAGATTAGTTTTTGTAGATCAAAGAATGGCCATAAATTCCCTCCCTTGATGGCCCCGGATTCTTTTGATCCTAAATTTCGGTAGTTGTGACTTTCATTTGTTACCATAACTTTTGTTTTTTAATGATTAATAAAAAGTTCCTGCCGGCCAGGATTTTTTCAGATGTTCAATAGGAAACTTCTCCATGACAGCTTGTTCCGGGGGATAATCAGAACGGAAGCCAAACAGAATTCGACCAGGGTCTCTATATATATAACTTTTTAAGGTCTCCGACCAGAAGATAGGAACACCCAGCTCTCTGAGTTCTCTTAAGTAGTAAAAAACGGTTCTTTCGGAAACTTTTAATTTTCCTGCGAGTTGATAAGCACACCCGGTGCTCCTGGTCCTGATCAAAAAGTCCAGATAAGTAACTTTTTCAAAGGTTTTCTGAATAGACATAATATCAGCTTTTACCCTTAATGGGAAAAAAGGCAAAATCTCAGCGTCTGAAAATGGGAAAAATGATTTTTTTTCAGGAATTCTCTGAAACAGGCAGGCTAATTATAAATTCAGAGCCTTCTCCGGAGTCTGATTTGATCGAAAATTCACCTCCGAGCAATAAAACGAAATCCTGAACCAGGGTTAGCCCCAATCCGGTGCCCTGTTCTTTTTGCGTTCCCAAACTACTGGTATTTGTTGAGAGCTGTAAAATCTTTTTAATTTTATCCTTTTCCATCCCTATTCCGGTATCCTTTATGACCAGAATGATTCGTTTTTCAGTACTCCTGGCCTCGAAGGTTATGGAGCCTCCTTTGTTGGTGAATTTCAGTGAATTGGAGATAAGGTTCCTTACTATGGTATCAAAAATATTTTTATCAGCGTAGATGTTTATATCCACGGGTATATTATTGTGCATACCTATTCCTTTATCCCTGGCGATAAGCGAATATATACTAATATTTGAGTCTATTCTTTTAGAAAGATTCAGTTTTTGAGGATGATTTTTAATGCCCTTTGTTTGCGATCTTGTCCAAAAAAGGACATTCGTGAGAAGAAGACTTAATCGTTCAACCGAATCCAGAATTTCCTGAAGAAACATTTTCCTTTTTTCATCTGGAAACGAATCGTACTGCTTTAATAATAATTCAACAAAACCTCTGATTGCTGTAATGGGATTTCTCAGATCATGTGACAGAATGGTCAAAAATTGATCCTTCCCTTCATTGGCTGTTTTTAGCTGTTCCTGAGACTTAATTAATTCTTCATTTCTTTGCTGCAGAAGTTTTTTTTGCCGTTCTATTTCCTGGTTTTTCCCGGCGAGTATTATGCTTTTCTTACGTGCATTTTGTAGCGAAATGACAATAATCAGAAATATTGAAATTGCCGAAACAATCACCATGGAAAGTATCCGGGAATTTAGCGTTTCTTTTTTCCGGCTTTCGCTTTCACTCGCAATTTTTTCTTCTTCATAAGGATTTTCCCGCCGGGTAATATCCTCAACTTTTTTATGAGTCAATATAATTTTCTCTGTCTCATCAGCCTGGCCTTCTTTAGTTGAGAGGCGGGAATAAGTTGACAATAAATATATTTCAGACTTTTGGCTGGTATTTTCAGAATGCAGACTTTGAGGAAAGAGCAATAAAAGAAGTGATAAGGCAAAAAAGAGGCAGGTATCTTTATGAATGAATTTCAAAAATAATTTATTTATAAATTCAATAAAATGGATATTTCATTATTCTACGTATGAAGTAAGGAAAGGTTAAAAAAAAGGAAAACCGATCCGTTTTCCTTTTTTCTTTGCTAAATGTTAACCTGTATCACACCTATACCCAGGGTAAGCTCTGAGTAAAGCACGTAGCTTACGGTGCATAAAAAAAACATGAGCCAGGTGCCCTAAATAGACTCTGTTTCAACAATTTTCGCTAAAATGTCGGCATAGGGAATTAATAGGTACTTTTCCCCTTCAAACTCGACTTCGTTCCCTGAAAACTCTTTGTATAGAACCATATCTCCAACCGATATTTCCGGATTCTCAATATTACTGATCCCAATAACTTTTGCTTTATTTTGTTTTTCTTTGGCTGTATCAGGAATGATAATTCCGGTAGCGGTCTTCTGTTCTTCTTTATCTTCAGTAAGATGTAATAAAACGTTTTGATTTACGGGTTGTAATTCTTTCATTTTTAATATAGTTTTAATAATTATCCATTAATACCAAGAAGTTGATTTATTTTGGTTTTATCAAATCCAACAATCATCTGACCGTTGATGTCAGTCTGTGGCACACCCTGTTGACCACTTCTGTTAGACATTTCAATCGCAGCTTGCTGGTCACGGGAGACATCAATGTCTCTGAACCTTATTTTATGCTGTCGAAGATACGATTTTAATGTATTACACCATGTGCAGGTAGGAGTGCTATACACTACGACTCTTTTTTGCGGTGCATTGTTTTTATCTGCTTCGGAATGATACACAGCATCTTCGAGTATGGCTTTGAAATATGATGATTCGTGACATCCCTTTATTGTATTTTTGGGGTCTGTTTTTTTGAACTCAAGCATAGTGGGCGCAGTCGTGATGTTATAATGAGAATGAACATCTTTCACCTCAGAAACATTTACAGATAGAAGTTTGATGCCTTTAATGTTTTCTCCTGCCTCTTTAAAATGCTGATAAGCACACTCACTGTTTTCCGATCCTTTTTTGTAAATGAGAAGAAATGATCTTGCCGAATTTTCCAATTCCTTTTTTAGATCATCGAATGATTTTATCTCCTTTATTTCCATGAAACGTATTTTTTATATCTAAATATTTACATTTATCAATGCCTAGCAGAAAATGTGCCATTCATATTTTGAAACAATATGGCAGATTTGTGAGGAAAAAATGTCAGTTATTTGGATTCAGAAGGGTAATTTGTCTAATTCGACATTACCGCCGGAAATTATGATTCCGGTTTTTTTTCCTTTAAAATAATTGTTTTCCTTCCATATAGCAGCAACAGGAACGGCACTGGAGGGTTCAATAATGATTTTCATTCGTTCCCAGACCCATTTCATGGCTTCAATAATTTCTACCTCTTCCACTCTGATGATTTCATTAACATATTTTTGAATAATAGGAAAATTACGATCTCCGAGTTGAGTTTTCAATCCGTCTGCGATTGTAGAAGGATTGATCGAAGGTTGAATAGTCCCTTTCTTTAATGACCAGTATGCATCATCGGCCGCCATGGGTTCTCCTGCATATAATGAAATTGAAGGATTAATTGCTTTAGCGGCAAGGGCTGTACCTGCAAGTAATCCCCCACCGCCAACGGGAGTAATAATAACTTCGAGGTCGGGAATATCTTCAAGCAGTTCCATGCAGGCTGTTGCGTTTCCGTCAATCACTTCTTTTTGATCCGAAGGGTGTAAGATTACTGCGCCTGTTTTCTTGCTGAAATTTTCTGTCGTTTTAACTCTGGCTTCAAGTGTGGGCTCACATTCAATTAATTTTGCACCATAAGACCGGACTGCATTTTTTTTTACCAGGGGTGCTGTTGACGGCATGATGACCGTAGCCGGAATTTTAAGGATGTTTGCTGCTAAACTGACTGCCTGCGCGAAATTTCCGGATGAATGGGTGATAACTCCCTTTTGATGGGCTGAGGCATCTAAACTCAATATGGCATTGAGGGCTCCTCGCATTTTAAAGGCCCCCATTTTTTGAAAATTTTCACACTTAAAAAAAGCGGAACAATGACTTTTATCGTTGAATGATTCGCTGGTTAAAACCGGGGTATGATGAATGAAAGGTTTTAATTGCTCATGAATATTCTTTAGTTCTTTGTAAGTGGTAAACATATTCCTTACTTTATTTACGACAAAATTACAAGCTTATCGCAAATAGATAGCTTCCATACCTTTTTTTTACCATTACTTTTGATTTGTTGATAAAACTTTAGCTTTCTTTTTCCTGCATGTACATCGTTTCGCCCTGGCATTTCTTCCCTTCCTTAAGTATTTATATAAGAAACGCATAAAAGGCTTCAGGCAAAAAAATGAACATAAACAAGCAAGCCTGAATGGCTTAATTAAAACATAAACCGGAAAGAAAGTGCCAGTTCTTCGCCTCTGAAACCGGTAGCACCTAAGAGATTAAATGCGGGTTTCCAATCGAGCGCAATATTAAAAGGAATTTCCTGAAAAATATATTCCAGACCGATCACCCCGTCAATTCCAAATACTGTATATCCTCTGTTTTTGTCAAGCCAGGGATTTCCGGTTCCTTCCCAGAAACCCACATGAGCTCCAGCTCCATAATAAAAGTACAGGTGATCTACATCGAAAGCTCCGGTATGCCTTTCATATAATCCGGTAATATAAAAACCTCCCCAGCCGGTAGCCAGAATTGCATCCACTGCATCAGTAGTTGTGACAAAATGTTTAAAGGTGATCCCCTGGGTAAGTCCTGCGCGAATCCCTACAGAGTTTATATATTCCTGTGATTTTGCATGGAAACTCAGAAGGAAGATTAAAAGTAAACTAAACATTATCCGGTTCTTCATAGTCCTGAATTTTATAGAATAAATAATATTGGTTTGGGATCCTGATCTTATCAGGAATCCAGTTTCCTGTTTCTTACTAAGGATTGATGATGCTTAATTGTTCAGTTTCCTTTATTATCAAGGGACTTTACCTGGGGTGGGGGTGTTTTTCAGCAAAGGAAGGATAACTGTAAACCGGGTACCTTTATTCACTTTAGATCTTACTTCAATTTTTCCCTGCATTATTTCCACAAATTTTTTTGAAATGGTTAGTCCCAGACCTGTTCCCTCAAACTTTCTGGTCAACCCTTCACTTCCCTGTCGGAATTCATCAAAAATATGCGCCAGTTCCTGAGGAGGAATGCCAATGCCGGTATCCTGTACGTCGATGATCAGTTTTTCTGAACTAAAAATTGAATCTGTACTTACAGTAACGGTAACTTTTCCCTTGTTTGTAAATTTGATGGCATTATCAATAAGATGTGAGATTACTTTGGTCAACTGAGTTTTCGCAATGAAGGTATTTATTTCTCTTTTGGATGATTTAAAACTTACCTTTACCCCCTTTTTATGCGCTTTGTGAATGAATTGGTCGGTTATTTTTTTTACTGATTGGACAACATCAATGCAGGAATAATCAATATCGACCGAATTGGCTTCAAGAGTAGTAAAGTCAAGAATGGTGTTAAGGGTTTCAAGCAGGCGAATGCCACTTTGATTGATTACCCGGATCATTTCTTTGGATTTGTTTTCTTTTGTTTGTTCCAGCAGTAATTCAGAAAAGCCCAGGATTCCATTCAGTGGAGTTCTTAGTTCATGACTCATATTGGCCAGGAAAGCACTCTTAATACGATTCATTTCTTCCGCCTTTTCCTTGGCTTCCAGGAGATCAGTCTCCAGTTTCAGTCTTTCAATACCGGAAGATGCCTGGTTAAAAAAGGTTTCCAGGAGATCCATATCGATCTCCGGAGAATTTTTTCTTTTGATAAGAATAAACGCTCCATACAGACCTCCATTTCTTACGATACCTTTTCCATAAATTTTTTCTATGGCAAAAGTCTTTAAAAGAGTATTATTCAAGGGAGGTTTAATCATTCCGTTGGTTAATTCCGTAAACCCATCCTTGAGATTTATAATTTTCCCCTTTATCAGTTTTTCATAATTCTCTTTTTCCACCCTGCTTCTTATCCCTTTTAGGTTTTTTATTTTACTCAACTTGAGAAAATTTGCCAGAATTCCACTCTCCACATAGAGAAATCGATTTGATATATTTGAATCTGCAGGATTATAAGTGCCTAATAAAAAGTAATGGTCAGGGATGATTTTTACTAATTGTTCGCCCAGAACCTGAAAGACATCTTCTCTTTTGGAAATGTTGATGATGCGAAGAGCAGTCTCATTGAGTATTTCTAGATTTTTCAGACTTCTTTCGCGATATTCTGTCATTTTTTTATTTGCAGTTATATCCAAACCTACTCTTATGTAGTTTTGCAGCTTATGGTCATCATCAAAAACAGGTGCGATGGTTACTTCTTCCCAGAAAAATTCTCCGTTTTTCTTTCGGCTTCTGATTTCTCCATCCCATGACTCCCCTTTTTTAAGGGTACTTTGAATATCTCTTAGTTTCTGACCGTCCAGTTCATTCCCGGTGATGAAATTGGCTTTTTTTCTTGCGATCTCGTGAAAATTATAGCCCGTCATTTTTGCAAATCTGGGATTACAATAGATTATTTCTCCACCAGGCCCGGTAATCATTAATGATGCCGTACTTTTTTCTACGGCCAGTTTAAGTTTTTGAGATTCAGCCTCAAAGTCTTTCCGGTCGGTGATGTCATTTTTTAAGATCACCATACCGGTTACTTTCCCCTGTTTATCAAAAACAGGTTGTATGTTGATCAGTAACCACAACTTACTTTCTTCTGTGTTGATTTCGCAGACCACGCCGCTTTCCTTGGCTACAGATCTTTTCAGACAGGCTACTAATTTTTTTGCATACTCCCCAGAATAGATTTCAGAAACGTTTTTTCCGGTTAGCTCGTGCGATTTTTTATTGAGGGAGGCAGCTGCCCGTTTATTAATAATCAGGAGTTTTCCCTTTGTGTCGGTATAAATAATTTGT
>CAZQOV010000018.1:0-30019 GCA_964595055.1 uncultured Bacteroidaceae bacterium
AGTTTTATCGTCCTATACCTCCTGTCCTGCTTTCACCATTCATAAAAAAATATACCGGCAGCAATCCGGAAAAGATGGACTCGGGAAGTTTGTACTCGATCGTAATTTGCATAAGAATTCTGTTTTTATAGTGGATGAAGCCTCAATGATTGGAGACCGAAGCTATGATAATAATCCCTTTGGATCAGGCGATTTGCTATCCGATTTAATACAGTATGTCAAGAGTGGTACAGGTTGCCGAATGATTTTGATTGGAGATGTTGCGCAGTTGCCGCCAGTGGGACTGAAGATAAGCCCTGCACTTGATAAGGCGTACCTTGAACGATTGGGTTATCGTGTAAGTGAAGCTTATTTGCATGACGTAGTTCGGCAGGCTCTTGATTCCGGTATCCTGGAAAATGCTACAGGTTTGCGGCATAAGCTTGACAATGACGACATTAGTATGCCGGAAATAAAAACCAAAGGATACCCAGATATCGTAAGACTGAATGGAGCAGAGTTGATCGAAGAATTGGAGAGTTCTTATTATGAATACGGAGAAGGAGATACAATCGTTGTGAGTCGCTCCAATAAACGAGCCAATAAGTTCAACATGGGCATCAGAAATCAGATATTATGGAGGGAAGAAGAAATATCGGTCGGAGACCTGCTGATAATAGTAAAAAATAATTATTACTGGGCAAGCCCAAAAGAGGGGCTTGATTTTATAGCAAATGGAGATATTGCGAAATTAGAGAGAATCATCAGATATCATAATATATATAACCATCGTTTTGCCGATGTGGAGATATCTTTGCCCGATTATAAAAATCTGGAATTAGAAGCAAAAATAAATCTCGATACCCTGAATATTGACACTGCATCTATGCCTGCAGATAAACAAAAGAGCCTTTTTGAATGCATTCAGGAGGACTATCCTGAGGTGACAGACAAAAAGAAAAAGCTGAAAAAAGTAATTGAAAACCCTTTTTTTAATGCTCTCCAGGTAAAGTTTGCCTATGCTGTTACCTGTCATAAAGCCCAGGGTGGACAATGGAAATCTGTTTTTGTAGATCCGGGTTTTTTTCATGAGGATATGGTAAATCGGGAGTATTTAAGATGGTTATACACAGCCATTACCAGGGCTACGGAAAAATTGTACCTGGTGAATTTTCCGGAGGTGTTTTTTTCCGCTGAAGAAAGGGGGTAATTTCCATGGTAAGTGATTAATTCCTTTTGCTCTCATTCCGGGTGTTATTCAGATAGCCCCGGCCTTAATACATGCTTAACATATGCAGCAGTCTGGTTGGGAGCTTAAATTAGGAAGTATCATATTTATCAGATAATTTTGCTGGCATAAATATTTAAATCCAAAAAGCTTATGAAATCCTACAAAAAAGAATTATGGTTTAATATTCCGAAACGCAGAGATTTTGTAAATATTACGGATACTGTTGAGGATTGTGTCAGAGAAAGCGGAGTTATAGAAGGCTTGGTTCTGGTAAATGCCATGCACATTTCAGCGAGTGTGTTTATTAATGACGATGAGTCAGGATTGCATCATGATTTTGAAGTTTGGCTGGAAAAATTAGCACCTGAAAAGCCTTATGATCAATATAGACATAACGGATATGAAGACAATGCAGATGCACATCTGAAAAGAAGCATTATGGGCAGAGAGGTGGTAGTTGCAATCACCGATGGCAAACTTGATTTTGGTCCGTGGGAGCAGATCTTCTATGGTGAATTTGATGGCAAACGCAGGAAAAGAGTACTGGTAAAGATTATTGGAGAATAATCTTTACCCTCTTATCCATTTAGCTTAATTTCATTCCCTGCTGGATCGAAATGATCCGGTTTTCCAGAATCGCACGTACCCTTTCATAATCTTCACGTTTTTCGAGTTTTTCATTTACGCTAAAGTAAAACTTGATTTTAGGTTCGGTCCCGGAAGGCCGTATGGAAATTTTTGTACCATCCCGGAGTAAGAATTGCAGAACATTTGATCTGGGCAAATCAATGCTATATTCTTTTTGATTTTCCAGGTCTTTTGTTTTGCTTTCCAGGTAATCATGAATTTTAACAACTTTTATGCCCTGGATTTCAACAGGAGGATTTGAACGAAAATTTTCCATCATTTGACGAATCTCTTCTTCTCCCTCTTTTCCTTGTTTTACTACTGAAATCAAGGTTTCGAAATAAAAACCAAATTCCAGGTAGATGTCGATCAACAGGTCAAAAAGGGATTTTCCCTGGTCTTTTGCCCAGGCAGTTACTTCAGCCAGAAGGCTACAGGACATTACTGCATCTTTATCGCGGACGAATTCGCCTGCCAGATAACCGAAACTCTCCTCTCCACCTCCTATAAATTGTAAATTGCCCTCATTTTTTCTTATGATATCGGCAATAAATTTGAATCCCGTGAGCACATCAAAATGCTTTACCTTGTATTTGTCGGCTATAACATTCAGAAGATCAGTAGTAACAATGGTTTTGCAAATGTATTCCTTACCTTTTAGCTTACCGGTTTCTGACCATGCTGAAATCAGGTAGTGGACAAGTAAACTTGCCGTCTGATTCCCATTTAGCAACCTGAGATTTCCATCTCGGTCTCTTGCCGCAATGCCAACACGATCGGAGTCGGGGTCGGTTCCCATGACAAGATCAGCATCAACTTCTTCTGCTCTCTGAAGAGCCATTTTCAGTGCAGCTGGTTCCTCCGGATTCGGGGAGATGACCGTTGGAAAATTACCATCGGGAATATCTTGTTCCGGAATGGAGTAAATGGTATCGAACCCCACTTTTTTAAGGGCCATAGGCACAAGCTTAACACCGGTCCCATGAATAGGGGTGTACACGATCCTCAGGTTTTTATTTCTTTGGATTAAATCCGGGCGCACAGAGAGTTCTTTGATTTTATCAGTATACAATTCATCAATTTCTTGACCAACAATTTTGATCAGGGAATCATTGCTTTCAAAATTGATCTCTTCAACCGAAGTGATTTTTTGTACTTCATTGATAATGTTCTGATCATGAGGTGAAATTATTTGTCCTCCATCTTCCCAGTATACTTTATACCCGTTGTATTCTTTTGGATTATGGGAAGCGGTAATCACAACCCCGCTCTGCGCACCAAAATGCCTGATGGCGAAGCTTAATTCGGGGGTAGGTTTTAGTTCATCAAAAAGAATAGCTCCAATATTATTTGCACTGAAGATCTTTGCTGTAGTTTCAGCGAATAACCGGCTGTTATTTCTTGAATCATGTGCGATAACAACCTGAATTTCCCTGAGATGAGAAAATTCTTTTTTCAGATAATTGGCCAGACCCTGGGTTGCCATGCCTATGGTATAAATATTAATTCTATTGGTACCTACTCCCATGATCCCCCTGAGTCCTCCTGTACCAAATTCTAGGTCTTTATAGAAAGACTCTATAAGCTCTTTTTCATCATGGTCCAATAGGTGTTTTACCTGTTTTCGGGTTTTCTCATCAAAGCCCGGAGCAAGCCATTTTTCTGCTTTTTTTCTAATTTCATTGCTCATTTTCTAAGGTCTTTTTGGGTTATATAATTATGATAACAATATTCCAGACTTTCACACCAATGTGGCACTTTTATTTGGTATTTTTTCTTAATCCTCGATTTATTCAGTACGGAATAAAAGGGTCGGGGAGCAGGTCTGGGAAATTCGATGCTTTCAACCGGATGAATTGTACCCTGGTAATTCATCAATTTCCCAATTTCTCTCGCAAAATCGTACCAGCTCGTTACTCCTTCATTGCTATAATGATAGATTCCATACTTAAAAAAATTCCTGTGAGATTTTTCAATAATCGTCATTATGGTTGAGGCCAGATCGCCTGCATAAGTAGGAGTACCTATCTGGTCGAAAACGACCTTAATATCTTTCTTTTCATTCATCAATTTCATCATGGTCTTAAAAAAGTTAGAGCCATATTCTGAATATAACCATGAAGTTCTGATGATTATAGCATGTTTTGAATTGATAAGGTGTTTTTCACCCGCAAGTTTACTTTTTCCATAAACGGAACCGGCATCAGGGATATCCGTTTCTTTGTAGGGCTGCCAGGTTTTCCCGCTGAAAACATAATCGGTACTTATATGGATGAATTTGCAGTTCTTATTTCCGGTAATTTCCCCAAGTATTTTTACTGCATCTGCATTCAAAAGAAAGGCCTTTTCTTTATCATTTTCTGCATTATCTACCGCTGTATAACCGGCACAGTTGATACAGTAGTCGGGATTAAAACTATGAAAAAAGGACGCTACATCAGATTCTGAACTTATATTAAGTTCCTCGATGTCTGTAAATATATAGGTGTGATCGGGAATTTTCGCACTCACTTTTTTTAATGCCCTTCCAAGCTGACCATTTCCGCCTGTAACTAGGATTTTCATAATCGGATTTTTATTCAAAAATATGAATGGAAGAATTAAAACTGGACAAATTTTCATCCTTTTCTGATACTATGGCCTTATCTACCGGTATTTTCCAATCAATCTTTAATCTCAGATCGTTAAAAAGAATGCCCGTCTCAGTCTCCGGATGATAAAAATCGTCACATTTATATAGTACGATGGCAACAGGGCTTAATACGGAAAAACCATGCGCAAAGCCTTTCGGGATGAGAAGTTGCTTTTTGTTCTCCGCAGAGAGTTTTACTGCCTGCCATTTACCATATGTCCGGGATTTTTTTCTAAGATCAAGGGCAACATCCAGGATCTCTCCCTCCAGGACTCTTACCAGTTTGCTTTGTGCATGCGGTTCTTTTTGATAATGCAATCCCCGTATCACTCCGTATTCTGATTTGGATTGATTATCCTGGACAAATCGCAAGTGGATGCCCTGGTTCTTCAATGCTTTTTCGCTGTAACTTTCGAAAAAATAACCCCGGCTGTCTTCAAAGACTTTTGGCTCAATTATCAATAAGTCTTTTATTTCAGTTTCTGTAATTTTCATTATGTAGAATAATCGATGGATGAAAAAATACCTTATTTTTCAGCTGTAAACAAAAAATGAATCTTTTACTTCATGGTTTAAGCTTTGAAATTTGTTTTCGTTAATGAGTGATAATTTATTGTGGACTCATCCGTTTTTGCTGCATAGTTAAGTTTGCTGAATCAATTTCCATACAGAAAAATTTTTTCTCTGGCAATGGCCTTAAGGTAGTCGCCATAAGGACTTTTTCCATGCTCTTTTGCCAGTTTCAGGAGTTGATCTTTGGAAATGAGCCCTTTTTTATAAGCAATTTCCTCAATGCATGAGATTTTTAATCCCTGTCTTTTTTCAATGGTATGAATATAATTTGAGGCCTGTAAAAGACTTTCATGTGTGCCTGTGTCAAGCCAGGCCATTCCTCTGCCCATGAGTTTAACACTAAGCTTTCCTTCTTTGAGATAAAGATTATTGAGGTCTGTAATTTCCAGCTCACCTCGTTCCGATGGTCTCAGGCTCTTCGCTTTTTCAACTACGGTATGGTCATAAAAGTAAAGCCCGGTAACGGCATAATTTGATTTGGGTTTTTTGGGTTTTTCCTCCAGACTCAAAGCATTGGCATTCTGATCAAATTCCACAACCCCGTACCTTTCAGGATCATTAACATAATAACCAAAAACTACTGCTCCATCGGTTAATCCGGAGGTTTCTGCCAGTGTGTTCCCGAAGCCATGCCCGTAAAAAATATTATCTCCCAGGATTAAACAAGAAGACTGATGCTGAATGAATTGCTCGGCAATCAGGAAAGCCTGAGCAAGACCTTCCGGTTTGGGTTGTTCGGCATACTGAAGGTGGATGCCCAGCTGGCTTCCATCTTTTAGTAATTCCTTATAAAGTGGTAAATCCCTGGGAGTTGATATGATGAGAATTTCTTTTATGCCCGCCAGCATCAAGACCGATAAAGGATAATAAATCATCGGTTTATCGTACACAGGAATAATTTGCTTAGAAATACTTCTTGTGAGTGGATATAAACGGGTGCCGGCTCCCCCGGCCAGTATTATGCCTTTCATTTTAGCTTATTTCTTTCAGGAGATTATCAAAATAATTAATTGTATTCATGAGTCCTTCTTCAAGGTGAATCTTAGGTTCCCAGTTATTCAGAATCTGTTTGGCAAGACTGATGTCTGGTTTGCGCTGAATGGGGTCATCTTTTGGCAATTCCTTAAAGACTATTTCCGATCCGGATCCTGTTAGATCAATGATTGTTTCAGCTAGTTTCCGGATAGTAAATTCTTTTGGATTTCCCAGGTTAACCGGACCAATAACGTCATCAGACGTTTTCATTAACCTGACGAAAGCTTCGAGTAAGTCGCTGATATATTGAAAGCTTCGCGTCTGGCTTCCGTCTCCGTAGATGGTCAGGGGTTTGTTTTTTAATGCCTGAACGATAAAATTGGAAACTACACGCCCATCATTGGGATGCATCTTTGGTCCATAAGTATTAAAAATTCTGGCAATTTTTATGTCCACATTGTTTTGTTCATGATAATCCATGAATAAGGTTTCAGCACAGCGTTTGCCTTCATCATAGCATGATCGCGGGCCAATGGGATTCACATTCCCCCAATAATCTTCCCTTTGTGGATGTACTTTTGGGTCTCCGTAGATTTCACTGGTTGATGCCTGTAATATTTTAGCATTAATTCGCTTGGCCAGCCCCAGCATATTTATCGCCCCCATTACAGAGGTTTTTATGGTTTTAATAGGATTATGCTGGTAATGTACGGGAGATGCCGGACATGCCAGATTGTAGATCTCGTCTACTTCTATATAAAAAGATTCTGTAATGTCATGCCTGACAAGTTCAAAATAAGGGTATTCCTTAAGGGGAATAATATTCCTTTTTGAACCGGTGAAATAATTATCCAGACAGATGACTTCATTACCTTCTTTAAGCAGTCTTTCACATAAATGGCTGCCAATAAAGCCTGCTCCGCCTGTTACCAAAACTCTTTTGTTAAACATAAAGTTTTTGTGTTTTTACCTGATGAATTCATAATGTTTTTTATCCAAAAATCTGGATTAGCTTGCATCTGGCTTCAGAAAAAACCTGATACTGCAAATCGGGTCAGCCTGCTTTATCGCACCATACCTTTTGCATTTTTCGAATGAAACAGCTTAATACCTTTCACTATCTTATTGGTTTTCTTCCGATGCTGTAATAGGTATATCCAAATTCTTCCATTTCCTGAGGTTCATAAATATTCCTGCCATCAAAAATAAGCCTGTTTCGCATCAGTTTTTCCATGACTTTATAATTGGGCACTCTGAACTCAGGCCACTCCGTAATAATAATAAGTCCATCGCTGTCGATGAGAGCTTCATACATATCACCGGAATAATCGACTTTATCACCCAGGATTTTTTTTGCTTCATCCATAGCTTCCGGGTCATAAGCCTTTATTTTAGCTCCTGCCGATAATAGCTCCTCTATCAGAACAAGTGAAGGGGCATCTCTCATATCATCGGTTTTTGGCTTAAAAGAGAGTCCCCAAACAGAAAGTGTCTTTCCTTTGAGCTCATTATTGAAATGTTTCAAGACCTTAGCAGGCAGAACCTTCTTTTGCCTTTCATTTACTTTCTCGACCGATTTTAATATATCGAGGCTGTAATTGTTTTCAGCAGAAGTTCTTATCAGCGCTTTTATATCTTTCGGAAAACACGAGCCTCCATATCCGGCACCCGCATAAATAAATTTCGGGCCAATGCGTGAATCACTGCCAATTCCTTTCCTTACATTATTAATATCTGCACCTATTATCTCGCAAAGGTTCGCAATATCATTCATAAAACTGATTTTGGTGGCCAGCATGGCATTTGCCGCATATTTCGTCATTTCCGCTGAAGGGATGTCCATAAACAACAAGGGATGTCCATTCAGTAAGAAAGGTTTATAAAGTCTGTTAAAAACCTTTTCGGCTCTTTCAGAATCCACACCCACAACAATCCTGTCGGGCCTTAAGAAATCATTAATAGCAGCTCCTTCTTTGAGAAACTCCGGATTGGAAGCCACATCGAATTCCAGATCAACATTCCTTTTTTCCAATTCTGCTTTTATAACCTCCCTCACCTTTTCGCTTGTGCCAATAGGGACAGTGCTTTTGTCAATGATGACCAGATAATCATTCATGTATTTCCCGATATCACTGGCCACTTTCAGCACATACTGAAGATCTGCACTGCCATCTTCCCCGGGAGGTGTGCCGACAGCAATAAAGGCTGCATCACAATCTTTCAGAGATTCTTTAATATCTGTAGTAAAAAACAGTCTCTTTTTATCTACATTATTTTTAATCATTGTTTCCAGGCCGGGTTCATAAATGGGAATGATCCCCTGGTTCAGCTTATCAATTTTTTCTTTGTTAACATCAACGCATGTGACATTAATTCCGGTTTCCGCAAAACAGGTTCCTGAAACCAGACCGACATAACCGGTACCAATAACTGAGATTTTCATGTTTGAGTTTTTTATTGTTTATCCTAATGCAATCACATAATGCTTTTTTGATTAAAGAATCTACAAATTTCGACAACTTTTTTAAAGTAAGAATTAAATCCGGTTATTATTGATGAACATAATGATTAATTCCGGCAAAGGTAATTTTTTTTAAAGTATTTAACCAGTATGATGATCCTAAAAAGGTAATATTAAGGTTTTTCATTTGTTTTCTGGGGATGTAAATATATTGTTTATTCCTTGGTATTATAAAATATAATTTATTAATTTTGCACCTCATTTTTAGCAACATAATGTCCAATTTATTAAACATTTTAAGGTAATTACATGACAGACAAAGACAAAGAAATGGGAAAAGAAAACGTAGAAAACGTTAACACTCCCGAAACACAAGAAAACGAAGCTCCTAAAAGTCAGAATGAAAAAAGACCTGAACAGGAAGTAAAAGCTGAGGAAACCAAACCCGGGTCAGAAGAAGAGGGCGCCGAAAAATCAAAAGAAGACGAAAAATCAAAAGAAGACGAAAGTACCACAGCTGCAAAATCTACTGTGAAAAGCGAAGAGGAAGGTGAGGAAGTTGACAACGAGACCAGGGCTAAGGATGAAGAGGTAAGTGCTGAGCCTGATGAGGAAACCAAAACAAAGGAGGATCAGGACAAAACCTCCGGTGAAGTTGAACCCCACCTGCCTGAAGAACCTCCTGCCTATGAAACCAAAAGCCAGGCAGAGGGATCGAAAGGAACTTCTGCTGCAGAAGAAACAAAAACCCCATTACAAAAAACGGACGAAAATCCTCTGGAAGCCGGTGATAGTGATTTCGACTGGGGTGCTTATGAAGAAGATACGGTTGATCTTGATGCCAATAAGCAAAAATATGAAGGTCTATACGATCAGACACTCTCAACCATAGCCGAAAATGAAGTAGTTGACGGAACGGTTATTTCAATGAACAAACGTGAGGTTGTAATCAACATTGGTTATAAATCCGAAGGTGTTGTAAGTTTGAATGAATTCCGCTATAATCCGGATCTTAAAGTAGGTGATAAGGTAGAAGTTTATGTTGAAAGTAAGGAAGATAAGAAAGGTCAGCTGATCTTGTCACATAAGAAGGCAAGAGCGATGCGTTCCTGGGACAGGGTTAATGAAGCGCTTGATAAAGACGAGGTTATTAAAGGATATATTAAATGCAGAACCAAAGGTGGAATGATCGTTGATGTGTTTGGCATCGAAGCATTCCTCCCCGGATCTCAGATCGATGTAAAGCCCATTCGCGATTATGATGCCTATGTTTCAAAGACCATGGAATTCAAGGTAGTGAAGATCAATCATGAGTTTAAAAATGTAGTTGTTTCGCATAAGGCACTTATCGAGGAAGAGCTTGAAGCACAGAAGAAGGAGATCATTGCAAAACTGGAAAAAGGCCAGGTTCTTGAAGGAACCGTTAAAAATATAACTTCTTATGGTGTATTTATCGACCTCGGAGGAGTTGACGGACTCATTCATATTACCGATCTTTCATGGGGTCGCGTTAACCATCCGGAAGAAATTGTTGAGCTCGATCAGAAGCTGAACGTGGTAATTCTTGATTTTGATGATGATAAAAAGCGTATTGCCCTTGGGCTGAAGCAACTCACCTCACATCCTTGGGACTCATTGGATGAGAATCTTAAAGTTGGAGATAAGGTAAAAGGAAAGGTTGTTGTGTTGGCAGATTATGGTGCATTTGTAGAAATTGCTCCTGGTGTGGAAGGGCTGATTCACGTGAGCGAAATGTCCTGGTCACAACATTTAAGAAGTGCTCAGGAATTTCTTAATGTTGGAGATGAGGTTGAAGCCGTTATCCTTACCCTCGACAGAGATGAAAGAAAAATGTCTCTTGGCATGAAGCAGTTGAGAGAGGATCCATGGGAAAAAATCGAAGAAAAATATGCCGTAGGAACCAAGCATAAAGCCAAGGTTCGAAACTTTACCAACTTTGGAGTATTTGTCGAGATAGAAGAAGGAGTGGATGGTTTGATCCATATATCAGATCTTTCATGGACCAAAAAAATCAAACATCCTGCTGAATTTACAAATATCGGGGATGAAATTGAAGTGGTTGTACTTGAGATTGATAAAGATAATCGAAGACTGAGTCTCGGGCATAAACAACTCGAGGAGAATCCCTGGGATGTTTTTGAATCCGTATTTGAATCCGGTTCTATTCACGAAGGCACCATTGTTGAATTAAGCGAAAAGGGTGCTGTGGTTGCCCTTCCTTATGGAGTCGAAGGTTTTGCTACACCTAAGCATCTTACCACCGAAGATGGATCCAAGGTAAAACAGGATCAGAAATTATTGTTCAAGGTGATCGAATTCTCAAAATCGGCAAAAAAGATTATCGTTTCTCACAGCAGGGTCTTTGAAGATGAGCAAAAATCTGCCCAGGAGACCGCAAAAAGGACTACAGAAGCTGCAAATAAAAAAGCTCAGAAGAAAATCAGGCAAAATCTCGAGAAAACAACCCTCGGCGATATCACTGATTTAGCGGCACTTAAGTCTGAAATGGAAGATAAGGAGCAAAAAAATGAGGAAAAAAAGAAGGAAAATGATTAAATTAGCTTAAAATTTAATTATTCAGCAATGGAATTTAAGATCGATAAAAAAGAAAACCATACTTTGATTAAAGTATTGGAAGAAAAACTGGATACTCATATAGCGCCGACTCTGAAATCAGAGCTGGTGCTTGTTTCCGGTAATGGTGAAAAGAATATAATTCTGGACCTCAGCAATTGCAGGTACTGTGATTCTTCAGGTCTGAGTGCGATTCTTGTAGCCAATCGTCTGTGTAAAAATGCCAATGGCACATTCGTCCTGACGGGTTTGAATGATGCAGTTGAAAGGCTGATTACCATCTCACAACTGGATACTGTTTTGAACATTACAGATTCAGTTGATGATGCCCAAGAAATGATCAAAGAAGCTGAAAATAAACCTTAAACCATAGAGTGACATTTTCACTTACAATACTCGGAAGTAGTTCTGCCCTTCCCACTTCCAAGCGATTTCCTTCCGCTCATTTGCTCAACGTAAATGAGCGGTTTTTTTTAATCGATTGCGGAGAAGGAACCCAGATTCAATTGCGAAAATATAAAATTGGTTTTGGAAAGCTGAATCACATTTTCATCAGCCATAATCATGGAGATCATGTTTTTGGATTGTTTGGATTGCTTGCAAGTTTCCAGTTGTTGGGCAGAAAATCGGATCTGCATATTTATGGTCCTGAAAATATACGGGCCCTCATCCATTTCTATAAAAAGAATTATATGGCTGAAGGAGATTATAAGATCATTTTTAATGTAGTGGGCCATAGGCGTTTTCAGTGCATTTATGAGGATCGCAGTCTGGAAGTTTTTGCTTTCCCTCTGAAACACAGAACCCCCACCACAGGATTTCTTTTCAGGGAGAAGGAAGCTGAATTAAATTTAAAAAAAGAGGCCATTAAGGAATTCAGGCCCGGAATTGAAGAGATGGTAAAAATCAAAAAGGGGGAGGATCTGGTATTAGAAAATGGAAAGATCATTCCAAATCAAGTACTTACGCTTCCTCCCTGGAAGCCGCGTGCATACGCATATGTTTCAGATACAGCCATTAACAAAAAAATTGTTGATTATATCCGGGAAGTAGATCTTTTATACCATGAAGCCACCTTTGAGGCAAAAGATGCTGATCTTGCAAGGCAGACTTTTCATTCAACTTCGGTCGAAGCGGCAGAGATTGCCAGGGTTGCAGGAGTAAATAAGTTATTGCTGGGGCATTTTTCCACACGCTACAAAAAAACCGATACCATCCTGAAGGAAGCACGCAAATTGTTTGAAAATTCTTTTGTTGTAGAGGACGGTGACAAATATGTTGTCGATAGAGAAAGAGAGGAAACCAGGCCATCCTTTGAATAAGATTATTATTTTTGTTTTTTAAAATAACAGTAAGTGGAAGAAAAAATTTATATTCTTGATTTTGGTTCGCAATATACACAATTGATTGCCCGAAGAGTTAGGGAGTTGAATGTTTATTGTGAGATTCACCCTTTCAATAAAATTCCGGAAGCCGGAAAGGATGTAAAAGGGATAATTCTCTCCGGGAGCCCTTTCTCGGTAAGGGATGAAAATGCACCTGTTGCTGACATTGAGAAATTCAAAGGAAAAATTCCTCTTTTGGGCATCTGTTATGGAGCTCAGCTTCTTGCTCAAAAATACGGAGGAGAAGTAATGCCTTCAAAAACCCGGGAATATGGCAGGGCCAGGCTTGATTTTATTAATCTTAACAATCCTTTGACACAAAACCTTAGTCCCCATACCCAGGTCTGGATGTCGCATGGGGATACCATTGTGGTTTTACCTGACGATTTTGAGATCATTTCCAGTACCGAGGACATCAGAGTAGGAGCATTTTCGGTAAAAAATGAAAAAACCTATGGCCTGCAATTTCATCCTGAAGTCTATCATACTTCAGAGGGCATGAATATCCTTAAGAATTTTGTAATGGATATTTGTGGTTGCTCCGGGGGATGGACAGCTACTTCTTTTATTGAGTCCACCATATCCGGGCTAAAGGAAAAACTGGGTAACGACAGGGTAGTTTTGG
Organism: uncultured Bacteroidaceae bacterium; assembly: GCA_964595055.1. GTDB lineage: Bacteria > Bacteroidota > Bacteroidia > Bacteroidales > CAYRTD01. The sequence goes on from CAZQOV010000018.1 coordinate 13,084, forward strand.
GCCTCTCTGGTGGTGTAGATTCTACAGTAGCTGCTACTTTGCTGAATAAGGCTATCGGTACGAACCTCTCCTGCATATTCGTTGATAATGGTTTGCTGAGGAAGAATGAATTTGAACAGGTATTAAAATCTTATGAGAATCTGGGTTTGAATGTCAGAGGAGTTAATGCAAAAGATAAATTTCTTGGAGATCTTGCAGGGATAACAGATCCGGAACTTAAGCGTAAAAGCATTGGCAGGAATTTTATTGAAGTTTTTGATGTTGAAGCTCATAAGATTATGGATGTAAAATGGTTGGGGCAGGGAACGATTTATCCGGATGTTATCGAATCTGTTTCTGTAAATGGCCCTTCTGTTACCATAAAATCGCACCATAATGTCGGAGGATTGCCGGAAAAGATGAACCTCAAGGTGGTTGAACCCTTGAAACTTCTTTTTAAGGATGAAGTACGAAAGGTTGGAAAAGCACTCGGTTTGCCTAAAAGCTTGATAGGTCGTCATCCCTTTCCCGGTCCGGGTCTTGCCATCCGTATCCTCGGTGAAGTTACTCCCGAAAAGGTTTCAATACTACAGGCAGCAGACGAAATTTATATAAACGCACTGAAGGCCAAAGGTCTGTACGATCAGGTCTGGCAGGCAGGAGTGATCCTTTTGCCGGTTCAATCGGTAGGTGTTATGGGAGATGAACGTACTTATGAAAATGTTGTGGCTCTGAGAGCAGTTGGCTCTACGGATGGAATGACAGCCGATTGGGTTCATCTTCCTTATGATTTCCTGGGAAAAGTGTCGAATGAAATAATTAATAAAGTAAGGGGAATTAATCGTGTCGTATATGATATAAGCTCAAAGCCCCCCGCTACCATTGAATGGGAATAACAACAAAGGCAGTTTTGTGTTGTTAGTTTATTGGCCTGTTTTTTGAAGTAGATATAAATAAACAAAATGATTATGAGAAAATTTTTTTTGTTACCGATGATCGCTGGATATTTGATGTTTGTGCTGATCCCCGTTACAACCGGGCAAATAACAGAACAATCATTGAAATTTGGCGAAGTACTCGATAAGATTTCCCGATATTATGTTGATAGTGTTAATGAGGAAAAGGTTGTAAATGATGCAATTGCTGATATGCTTCACGATCTTGATCCTCATTCTGCATACCTTACCAAGGAAGAAGTGAAGGCATCTCAGGAACAGCTTGAAGGAGGTTTTGATGGCATTGGAGTATCCTTTAATATCCTAAAGGATACGATTTTTATTATTAATCCTATTCCTGGGGGACCTTCAGAAAAGTTGGGTATACGCCCTGGAGACAGAATCATAGAAATTGAAGGCGAAAATGTAGCCGGAGTAGGAATTTCAAATATCGATGTTCAAAAAAAGCTTAAGGGTCCGAAAAATACCAAAGTAACCATTTCTATTAAACGTCGTGGGGTTGATAAATTATTAACCTTTACCATCACCAGGGATAAAATTCCGATTTATAGCCTTGATGCAGCCTATATGGTTGATGAGTATACAGGTTATATAAAACTCTCTCGTTTTTCCAACACCACAGTTGACGAATTTAAAAGTGCATTAAATGAGTTGGGTGAACATGGTCTTAAAAACCTGGTCCTCGACCTTAGTGGCAATGGAGGAGGGTATCTTTATGCAGCCGTAAGTCTTGCCGATGAGTTTCTTGCCGGTCGCAGAATGATCGTTTATACCGAAGGGGAAAAGAATCCAAGAAGAGATTTCTATTCCACTTCCGGTGGTAATTTTACGGAAGGAAACCTAATTGTGATGATCGATGAAACTTCTGCCTCGGCTTCTGAAATTGTTGCAGGTGCCTTACAGGATTGGGATAGAGCTGTTATCGTAGGAAGAAGATCCTTTGGTAAAGGCCTTGTCCAGGGCAGATTTCAGCTCAGAGACGGATCGGAGTTAAGGTTAACCGTTGCAAAATATTATACACCTTCAGGAAGGTTAATTCAGAAACCCTATGAAGGAGGTTATCTCGAATATACCCGGGATTTACTAAACCGGTATGAAACGGGTGAATTAAGTGGGATGGAAGAGATCGAATTTCCCGACTCTTTGAAATACAGGACCCTGGAAAAAGAACGACTGGTATTTGGAGGCGGCGGAATCATGCCCGATTATTTTGTTCCCCTCGATACAACAGGGTATACCGATTACTATAGAAGCCTGATCAATCAGGGGATCTTAAATCAGTTTGTCTTAAGTTATGTTGACAGGAACAGAAAAAGCCTTGAAGATGAGTATGAAAGCTTTGAAAGCTACCAGGCAAATTTCAAAGCCCATGAAGATTTGCTGAATGACCTTGTCCTTTACGCTGAAAACGAAGGACTTGAGTATAATGAAGATGAATTTGATCAGAGTAAGGATATTATCACACGTTTAACAAAAGCCTACATAGCTCGTGACCTCTGGGAGATGGAGGAGTTTTTCAGAGTTTATAACAACATTGATCCGATATTTAATAAAGCCATTGAAGTAGCCGGTAATCCGGAATTGTATAATGAGAAGTTACAGGTATATACCGGAGATTAACCTGATTATCATTTTGGTGTGAATGAAATTCCCTGAAAAAGGAACTTGCTTATGGACTCTTTCAGGGAATTTTTTTGTTTTTTTTTTAGTTTTGATATTTTATGTTCATAAATTGGGTGTTCCAGAACTATATTGAAATTCTCGGCGCGATTATCGCCCTGATTTATCTTTACTTTTCAGTGAATAAACTTATCTGGCTTTGGCCATTTGGTATGCTTTCCTCATTGATTTATACCTGGGTGTTTTTTCACAGCCGTTTATATGCCGATATGAGCCTTCAGGTATATTATTTTTTGGTTAGCATTTATGGCTGGTACTATTGGTCGAAAAAAGGATTGAAAAATGATAAGTCTGAATTGCCGATAGCACGATTACGTCCTGGTTTATTCTATTCATTATTATTCTTGATTTTCATTTTGACTGTTTCTTCGGGCTATTTTTTGAAAAACTATGCAGATTCATCTCTACCTTATTGGGATGCATTCACAACTTCAGCCAGTATAGTGGCGACATGGATGCTGGCAAGAAAGATTCTTGAAAACTGGTTGTTCTGGATAATCATCGACATGGTTTCCATGTTTATGTATGTCTATAAGGAATTATATGCGACTGCGGGATTATTTCTTATTTATTCGGTTATTGCATATTTTGGATATTTAAAGTGGAAAAAGGATTGGGCCTTAGCAAAAACATAGTGGTAACAGGACCTGAGTCGACGGGTAAGACGAATATTGCATCTCATCTTTCCAAAAAACTCAATTGCATTTGGGTTCCCGAATATGCACGAACCTATGTTGAGAAACTTCATAGACCTTATACCTATGAGGATGTTGAACATATTGCCAAAAAACAGATCCATGATTATATGTATTTTACCAAAAGATACAGGATTCTAATATTTGATACCTGGTTAATTATTACCAAGGTTTGGTTTGATAAGGTTTTTGGAAAACATCCACACTGGCTGGATGAAAAAATTAAAAACCTTAAGATTGATTTTTACCTTTTATGTGCACCGGATCTGGAATGGGTTCCGGATCCGGTCAGGGAAAACGGTGGTGAAATAAGAAAAGAGTTATTTCAGATTTATGAGAAAGAGATCAGGAGCCTTGCAGTTCCTTATGGCATCGTAAAAGGAGAAGGGCAGAAAAGATACATCACAGCAGAAGAAATTATGGCAAAATACCTTCAAAAATTATGATAAAGAGTCAGTTTATTGCAACAACTTTGAAAGGGTTTGAAGATATCCTGGAAAAAGAAATTAAAGCACTTGGAGGAGAGAAAATAATAAAGCTCAGGCGTGCGATATCCTTTTCCGGTAGTCTGGCATTAATGTATAAAATGAATTTCTCCTTAAGAACCGCATTAAGAATTTTATATCAGATCCGTACGTTTAGGCTAAACAAGGATAATGAGCTTTACTCCAGTGTATATAAGATAGAATGGGAGAATTATATCGGTGAAAATAAGACGATTGCAGTAAAAGCCGTTGTAAACTCTCAAATGTATACGAATTCTCATTTCGTTGCCCTTAAAGTTAAAGATGCCATTGTTGACCGGATGAGAGATAAAACAGGTGCGAGACCGGATGTTGATGCGAAAAATCCTGACATTCCCATTCATATTCATATTGACAGAAATATACTTAAGGTTTCACTCGATAGTACAGGTGAACCCCTCTTTAAACGAGGATATCGTGTCCGGTCTCTCGAAGCCCCGCTGAATGAAGTGCTGGCAGCAGGAATGATAATGATGACCGGGTGGAAAGGGGATGCCGATTTTATTGATCCAATGTGTGGTTCCGGTACGATTGCTATTGAAGCTGCAATGATCGCAAAAGGAATCCCTCCCGGGGTATTCCGAAAATCTTATGCTTTTCAGAACTGGCTGGATTATGATGAGGAACTTTATAGCAGATTAATTGAAGGGCTTATGGTAAGCAGACCTTTCAATTATAAGATTTATGCCTCCGACATTTCTGTAAAGGCTGTTCAGGTAACCAGGAAAAATATTGAAACCGCTCTTCTCGAAGATATTATTGATATTTCTGTAATGGACTTCTTTGATCGAAAGCCAGTCAATGAGCAAGGAGTTTTGTTAATGAATCCTCCTTATGGAGAGCGCATTAAGCAGGATAGAATTAATATTTTCTATGAAAAAATCGGGAACCATTTAAAAAAATATTACACGGGATTTGACGCCTGGATCCTCAGCTCGAATTTCGAAGCTATAAAAAAAATTGGCCTTAAGCCATCCAGGAAAATAGACCTCCTAAATGGGAATCTTGAATGTAAATATTTAAAATTTGAACTTTTTAGGGGAAAAAGATCCGATTTTTTAAAAACCGAAAATGGATGATATATAATCGGTTGGGTAAATTTTCCTGTCAATGGTTGATATTTCTTTTAAAATAGTTAAACATTTTTTTTTTATTTCAGTACAAAGAAAAATATTTTCAGATAAATAATAACCACATTGATTTAAATGTGCATTCAGATTTTGGTTTTTATTTGTCTCAGAGATGATTTGAAATATTTGTCAAAAATATCACACTAAATAGAAGTTGTTTTTTTTTATATTTGTTGTGATGATAAAAAATATGTACTTTTAATACGATTTAAAGAAAACAGAAGCCTAATGAGCTTTGATATAAACGAGTATTATGAACAACTGAATGATGGAGATGTTCTTCTGGCATACAGAGGAAGTATCACCAGTGATCTGATCAGCAATGTTCTCGAGGTAGTAGAGTCGAAAATGGATGATCTTAATGAAACTTCAAAGATTCGCAAAAAGGTTTATAATGTCCTTGTCGAAAGCCTTCAAAATCTCTATCACCATGTTGATGATTTGCCGGATAAAATGAGAGGAGATCTGGAACCAAGATTTGCAGTTCTGGTGGTAAAACGAGTTGAAGAAAATGTCTACAAGATTACCACCGGAAACTTTCTCAAACAGCCCAAGATTAAAATCCTTAAAGATAAAATTGATAAAATCAATTCTTTAACTAAAGATGAGCTTAAGGATATGTACAAGTTTATCCTGAATCATCAAAAATTGAGTGCGAAAGGAGGAGGAGGACTCGGTCTTGTTGATATCGCGAGAAAAACAGGTAACGATCTGAAATATAATTTTGAGAATGTGAATAATGAATATTATTTCTTTAATCTCGATATTTTAGTATCCTGATAATCGAAATGTAATAACAAAATTTAAAAAATGGAACCGATTTCACTAGAAGGAACTACAAAAACGCCAACAATAAAGTTTGATGCGGATGAGGGTATAATGGAAATAAAAGGAAGATCAATTCCTGAAAATTCCATTGATTTTTATAAGCCAATGGTTGACTGGTTGGATGAATATGCAAAGAATCCAAAAGAAAAAACGATCGTTAATATTCAACTGGAATATTTCAATACCAGCTCCTCAAAGTGTATCCTGGATGTTTTTAAAAAGCTTGAAGCCATTAATAGAGGGAAAAGCAATGTGATTGTTAACTGGTATTATGAGGAAGATGATGAAGATATGCTGGAAGCGGGAGAAGATTATGAATCCATCATAAGGGTACCATTTAAAATGATTGAAATCGTTGAATAGAAATACCTTTACAAGAGCAAATCCAACCGTCTGAATTTTTCAGACGGTTTTTTATTTTTTTCGAATTTTTAAGTCTTCGATGAAATCCATAAATCTTTTTAAAACCCTGTAATATAGAGCGATGAAAAGAGTGATGGTGAACAGCCAGAGTATGGATACATTTACCCAAATGGTTGAGATATAATTGCCAAAGACCAGCTTTCGTGGTGCATAAAAGTGAGCCTTGATTAATTGATTTACCGGGTCGAGGTAAATTGGATCTTTTTTTTGTATTAATTCACCTTTATATTCTACAATTCTTTCAAATTCATTTTTGTTTGTTACCAGTTCTTCCAGATTTTCATTATGATGCTTTCGTTTTAATTCAGCGATCCATTCTTCATTTTCACTTCGTTTTTGTTCATTTAGTTTTTTATAAATATAACTGTAAACACTGGAATAAAATGACTGGATCTTTTCAAGGTATAGTATAGTAGCGGCAATGATCTCTTCATTCATATCTTTTGGGGCCAGTTTCTCAAGGAATACAAATCGCTCTGTCAATACACCGGATTGTTCTTCTGCGAGTTGCATTCTGTAATGGTATTCCTGTTCAATTTCTTTTCTGAGAAGATTCAGGTTGTAGGCAATTTTTTCTTCCGCTTGTTCTTCTTTTATATGCTTTTCAATAAAGCGTGCCTTGTTAAGCAGCTCCCGGATAAGGAAATTCTCTTTAAAACTGGCATTTCTAAGCAGTTTTTCTCTGCTATAGTATCTTTTCTGGTAGTCGTTTTCTATGTATTGATATGTTGCGAGTGCTTCATAAGCCCATCTTGCAGTTATGATCTCACCATAGAAGGGAATGGATTTAGGACTGGAGATCTGGGGATTTAATTTTTCAAAATTGACGATGATTCCCGACAGGATTATCTGCGGAATAACGAGAAAAGGAATCAGGATATATATGGTTACCACATTTTTAAAGCTGTCTGATATGAGTAATCCCATTAGGTTGGCACTTGTCCATGCGCTAAACAATACAATCCAATAAATAAAAAACATTCCCTTTATTTCAAGTATAGCGTTTCCAATTAACACGAAAGTGGCGGATTGAATGGCAGCAAGGACAAACTGAACAAATATTTTGGAATGAAGATAACCCGACCAGCTAAGGTTTAAAAAGGCCTCTCTCTTTAAGATTTTACGGTCTTTGATGATTTCTTCCGCACTAACTGTTAGTCCCATGAATATCGCAACAATAACAGCCATAAAAAGGTAAACAGGTAAATTGCTGTTTCCATAAAGCGTATAACCATACTCATTGCTAATATCAACATCATAATATTTAATGATAAATGCGAGCAGGAAGGCAAGAACAGGGGCTTCAAGAAAGTTAATGGCAAGATATTGTTTGTCGCTGAGCTTTTTGAGAATATCCCTCTTCGCAAAGATCCAGAATTGTTTTAGTTTTCCGGGTGTTTTAAATGAAATCTCGGGCAGATCTTCTTCCGTAGCCTTCATCTTCTTTTCAGGAGGATCAGCTTTCTTTTTTTCTGTGAATTTTTGTCGCCATTCGTATGGGGAAATTTTTCTTGTATCTGTGGGTTTCCCATATTCGTCAATTACGGAAGCTTCAACGATATTGAATATTTGTTCCGGATTTACATTACCGCAACATTCACATTCACTCTCATTCCAGTTAGCATGATGCACCCTTTCCTTAAAATAAACAATCGACTCTACAGGATTCCCATTATAGATTAGGTATCCACCAGTATCCAGGATAAGCAATTTGTCGAACATCTTAAATAGATCCGAGGAGGGTTGATGGATCACTACAAAAACGAGTTTTCCTTTCAATGCTAATTCTTTCAGGAGATCCATAATATTTTCAGAGTCGCGACTTGAAAGTCCAGATGTGGGTTCATCCAGAAAGAGTACAGCAGGTTCCCGTAGGAGTTCCAGGGCAATATTTAATCTTTTTCTTTGTCCACCACTAATTTTCTTATTTAATGGCGAACCCACCTGTACATCTTTGATCTCATAAAGCCCCAGATTCTTTAGTACTCGATGGACCGAATCTAGTAATTGTTCTTCCGAATAATTATCGAAACAAAGTTTTGCATTGTAATATAAATTCTGAAATACGGTAAGTTCTTCTATCAGGAAATCATCCTGAGAAACATGTCCTATTATCCCCTCAATTTCTTTCTCTTCTGCATGAATGTTAAAACCGTTAATTTTGACACTTCCGCTGGTAGGTTTCACCGAACCGTTCAATACATTAAGTAACGTGGATTTTCCGGCACCACTGGCTCCCATTATCCCTACCAGGCGTCCTGAATGTTCCGTAAAACTCATGGAATGCAAACCCGTTTTGCCACTTTTAAACCTAAACTCAATATCTTCAACTTCGAAAAGAATTTTAGAGCGGATTTTGTCTTCGGCAAAGCGACTTACTACATCGCTGTAATAAATGGGAGTTATTTGGGGATTTCGTATTGAGGAGCCGGTGGTAAAGGCATATACCTTTTCTTTTTCAATAAGCTGGCCGTTAAGGTTCATCTCTTTTCCTCCAAGGTAAAGGATGAAGTACATATTGGTGGAGGCCACATTCAATACCCTCAGTTCTCCATAAAGACCAGGTACCTGCATATGCTTTGTTTGTAGATGAAGTTTTGAGGGTTCTTTACTGTTTATAATAAGTATAGCAGAAGAATCAGGAACCTGTTGCTTCTCGAATAGTACGAACTTTTTAATCTGAAGATATTCATCTCTTGATATGTTGAAGGTTTCAGCCACAGTATCAACAAATTCCTGCTCCTGGCGATTGATTTCCCCGGTCTTTGTTTTCACAAATTCCAAAAGCTGGATCAATACAATGAATTTTTGAGATTGCTCGAGAGCCCTGTTTATTTCAGTGCAAATTCTTAATACTTTAACTGAATCGGCTGATATGGCTTTTTTATCCTTTTCTTTTTCCTGATAGATGGTGTAAAAATGATCAAAAACTTGAAGATATTCTTTAACCACTTCATGATTAAGTTGCCGGCTTAGAAAAGACTCCACAACAGTACGGCGATCTTCCCTGTTGCTTTCCGGGCTGGCAATAATCGCAAAAAGCTGCATTAAAGCTTCTAAGATCTGTTCACTCATAGGGGTGTTGGCTTAGGAAAAGAGATCGCAAATATATTACCCGAATATAAAAAATAAAAAGAGAAGAATGTATGTGTTAGGTTAAAATATTTCTTATACCTCGTTCTTACGGGATAAATTTTTATTCTTTTCTTCTTGTTGATTCCTTTCATTATGATGGGAAAGCAACAAAGCAAATCGATGGTAAAAATAGGATTAAATCTCGTTTTGAAGTAAATCCGTTCGAAATATACTAGCCTAGCCATTGATAAAAAATCAGAAAAATTACAGGAATGAGAATCCCAATGCTGACCAGGATTGCCCCTCTTCCTTTAATCCCGTTTTTACCCCGGAGTATAAATAAACCTGTAATGGCCAAAAGTATTAGTGATATAGCATAGATGTCAGAAAACCAGGTCCATAGTTTTTTCGGTTTATTGTAATGAAGAAAGTTGAAAGCAGTTAATATCGGTCTTTTTTTAATGATAACGACCTCAGCTCTTCCTGAAGAGAGATCATATTCTATGTGTCCATTTTTAAGATAGATCATAGCAGTGGACTGGTCAGGAAAATAGAAGTTCTTGTATTCTGAACCCGGGATATCCCGTTGTTCCATGAATTTTAAAATATACGCTTTGTCAAAATTATCTTTTAAAACAGGACTTGACTCAGTAATCTCAGATCTCCTTACAATACTGGCGTCACCTCCCGGCTTCTGGTGGTTTAATACAATTCCTGATATGCTGTAAATAATTGTCATTCCGAAAAAAAAATATCCAAGATCTCGGTGCAGGTTTCTATTTAGTTTTCTCCACTTCATATTTTTTTAAGGCTCAATACTATTATTGCATAAAAAAAACTACCACATCATTTAAGATACAGTAGTTAAAAAAAACTATAATAAATATAATTCTTAGAGGTTGCGGAATTTTTGTGCTACAAGATAAAAGTGCTTTTCTTTTCCTGCTTTGCTCAGTTCTTCTTCTTCACAATCCTCTTCTTCTCCATGATGCTCTTTTTCTTCGGCTTCAGCCCGGGCAAAAAAATCTTCATCCATAAGGTGAATCATACCGGTGAATTCAGCTTCAGAGCCTTCCAGCTTAATATCGAATTCAGAGATTTCTTCTCCTACATCGATTCTTAAAGCCTCATTGGTTTCAGAACTGGTTATGAATAATTTTTGTCCGCCATGTTTGCAAACATGGGTAACAAGTCCTGAAATGGTGACTTCTTCACCTATATATTCATCAGCACGTTCATAAAAGTCGTCTATGCTTAGAAGGACCTGATTATTTTCCGGACTGGACTTCTGTTCGTTCGCCTGATTGCAGGCAGTCAACAGAATAACAAAGCTAATAAGAAAAAAATACGATAAACTTTTCATAGTTTTGTATTATTAATTTTGAGCAAATATAAAAAATTTAATCATACCTCCTGCCATTATGATGGTCAGCCTTTCTTTGCTTACCCTATAAAAAAAAGGGTCATTTTAGCAGATTTAGAGGGTGCCGATGTTTGATCTATGCTCATGAAAATATTATTTAGATTGAGATTCATCATTTTTGACGATAGTGACATTTTGACATGCTGTTCAAAATGGCAATAGTTTTGCTATACCCTGTGTTAAAAAAAGAATATGAATCTTGATAAATTCACAATAAAATCGCAAAACGCATTAAATCTGGCATTTACAATAGCCTCAGCTGAGCAGCAACAAGCGGTGGAGACTGGCCATTTGTTGAAAGCTCTATTGGAAACAGATGAGTCACTAACCTCCTTTATTTTTGGAAAATTTGGAGCTAATTCAGACATCATACAACAGGTTTTGGACAAAACGCTGGAGTCCTATCCTAAAGTAAGCGGGGGAAATCCATATCTTTCCAATGGATCGGCCAAAGCACTTCAAAATGCTGAGGTGGAAGCCCGGGAAATGAACGATGAATACGTTACCATAGAACACATATTACTTGGTCTGCTTTCTACGGGAGATTCAGTTTCCCAGTTATTGAAGGATAATGGATTGACAAAAAAAGAGCTTAAACAGGTAATTCAAGAACTAAGGAAAGGTTCAAAGGTTGAAAGTCAGGGAGCTGAAGATCGGTATAATTCTCTTGATCGTTACGCCATTTTCTTAAACGATATGGTCAGAAAAGGAAAGCTCGACCCTGTAATTGGCCGTGATGATGAAATTCGGAGAATTCTCCAGATACTATCAAGGAGGACCAAAAACAATCCGATTTTGATTGGGGAACCCGGAGTCGGGAAGACTGCTATTGCTGAAGGGTTGGCGCATCGCATTGTGGATGGAGATGTTCCCGAGAACCTGCAGGAGAAAAGGGTTTATTCACTTGATATGGGAGCTCTTGTTGCCGGAGCCAAATACAAAGGTGAATTCGAAGAGCGGCTGAAATCTGTGGTCAAAGAAGTAATAGACTCCGATGGAGAGATCATCCTTTTTATCGATGAGATCCATACTCTTGTTGGAGCAGGCAAAGGAGAAGGAGCGATGGATGCCGCAAATATACTAAAACCTGCCCTGGCACGCGGGGAGCTGAGAGCTATAGGAGCCACCACACTCAATGAATTTCAAAAATACTTTGAAAAGGATAAAGCCCTTGAACGACGATTTCAACCCGTTATGGTTGATGAACCGGATACCTTTAGTGCTATTTCTATTCTGAGGGGATTAAAAGAAAAATATGAGAATCATCATAAAGTCCGGATTAACGATAGTGCCATCATTGCTGCCGTCGAATTATCCAGGCGTTATATAACAGAACGTTATTTACCCGATAAAGCTATTGATCTTATTGATGAAGCGGCCTCTAAGCTCAGACTGGAAATGAATTCCTTACCGGAAGAATTGGATAATATCGAAAGAAAAATCAGGCAACTGGAAATTGAACGTGAAGCAGTGAAGAAGGATGGCGAAAAGTCAAAAATGGAAAATGTACAAAAGCAGCTTGCCGAACTCAATGATCAAAGGAATGAGCTTAAAGCAAAATGGGAAAAGGAAAAGGGAATTATTTCCAGAATTCAACAGGAGAAAGAAAACATTGAAAAATATAAGCTAGAAGCAACGGAAGCTGAAAGAAAAGGTGAGTACGGGAAAGTAGCTGAATTACGCTACGGAAAAATAAAAGAATCGGAGGAGAATATTCTGAGCCTGAATAAGGAATTACAGGAAGAACAAAAAAATAAAGCCCTGATAAAAGAAGAGATCTCAAATGAAGACATCGCCGAAATTGTTTCAAGATGGACCGGAATACCTTTAAGCAAGATGTTGCAAAGCGAAAGAGAAAAGTTGCTTAACCTGGAAAATGAGCTTCACAAAAGAGTTGTCGGGCAGGAGGAAGCCATCATTGCAGTCTCCGATGCGGTTAGAAGAAGTCGTGCAGGTTTGCAGGATGAAAAAAAGCCCATCGGAACGTTTATTTTTCTGGGCACTACCGGGGTTGGGAAAACAGAATTGGCCCGGGCGCTTGCAGAATTCCTTTTTGACGATGAAGGCCTGATGACACGTATCGATATGTCTGAATACCAGGAGCGTCATTCAGTTTCCCGTCTCATTGGAGCTCCCCCCGGATATGTCGGTTATGATGAAGGGGGACAGTTAACGGAAGCTGTCAGACGAAAACCCTATTCAGTTGTCCTTCTTGATGAAATTGAAAAAGCTCACCCGGATGTATTTAATATTTTACTTCAGGTTCTCGATGAAGGCCGTTTGACAGATAATAAAGGGAGAACAGTAAATTTCAGGAATACAATCATAATTATGACATCCAATTTGGGGTCACAAATCATCAATGAAGAATTAGCCCAGATGGATGAAAAGGATAAGGATGAAAAGCTTGATGAAACCACCAATAAGGTTTTCCAATTGTTAAAGCAGACCATTCGACCAGAGTTCCTCAACCGTATTGATGAAATCATTATGTTTCAGCCCCTGAGGGAGGATCAGATCCTCGAAATCGTAAATATTCAGTTTGATAAACTGAGGAAAACCCTTGGTGAGAATCATATTGATATCAGAATAAAAGATGCAGCTTTGGAATGGCTTGCAAACCGGGGATTTGATCCTCAGTATGGAGCAAGACCAGTGAAACGGATCATGCAAAAATATCTGGTGAATGAGCTTTCGAAAAATATTTTATCTGGCAGAGTCAACCGAGACAAACCGATTATGGTAGATGTTAAAAATGATCAAATTGTATTTGAATCCTAAAAAAGTACAGAGGGTGGTTCAGATTTGATGCCAGTTATGAAATTTGCGAAAGAATGTCGTTCAATTCCTTCTTTCGCATTTTTTTATTTTGGTCCTTTAACAGACTTTGGGTTTTGTGGAGAATTAAACCACTGTTGCATTATTCTTCGAAACTTTTGACAGCTTCATCAACAGTGCTGTATATTTCGAGAACATTATGAAGTTGAAGCAGTTTAAAAAGTTCCATGACATCATCGGAGATATTAGCTATTTTAAAATAGCCATAATTATTATTCGCGGTTTTCATAACAGACAGAAAGACTCCGAATCCTGTACTGTCAATAAATTCAATTCCATCCAGGTTTAGGACCAGGTTGGTATTTGGGGTGTTGAAAAATGATCTAAGTTCTTCTTTTACAGGTTCAGATATGAGTGCATTGAATCTGTTTGTATCATTGAACTTTACAACCAACACTCCATTTTGATTATGAGTTGTAAGCATAATGAATAATGTTTCAGGTTAGCTTAGTTTATTTCGAAATTCTTTCAGCTCCAGGATAGCTTCCTGGGTATCATTTTTAAAATTATCAATAAATTCCTGATAGTTATTCACATTTTTCGCCTCTCTGCAATGCAACTCAAGTTTCTTCATATCATCTGCCAGTTCGTCCATTCCCATGATGGCTACAGAGGTTTTTGCCTTATGGGCCACCTTACCCAGAGAGGGGTAATCTCCGTTTTCAAGCATCTTTTGCATTTCTTCGAGCAGTTCGACTACCTGATCTTTGAAAATATCGATCATCTCTGCCATAAGTTCAGGATCATTACCACTCATATCTTTCAGGTAATTCAAATTGGTCTTCATTTTGGTTCCAGTTTTCTTCTCAAGTCCAAATTTAAGGTAATTTATTCTAAAAGCGAACAATTCTCCTTTGTTAATTATTTCTGATTATTTTTTTTTAATTTAATTGATAAAAATCTTTTATTTACATCTAATAACCTTATGATTAAACCTTCGTATAAAAGCGTAGTATAATTAACTCCTGCCGGAAAATGAAAAAAAACAGACATTTAATTCTACTTTTTCTTTTAATTGTATCGCCTTTGCATTCACAACTCCCGGATAAAAATAAAAGAGATTCCAGGAAAGCCTATAACCGGGGGGTCGAACTGATTCATACGGATGAATATGGTGAAGCAATCCGCTATTTTGAAAAAAGCTTTGAACTGGATAAAGCTTTTATTGATCCTCTTATTCTAAAGGCAAAAGCCAAAGTTGAATTAAATGATATCGAGGGGGCTATAGAGGATTTTCAGGGAATAACACTTCTGGACTCTGCCAGAGGAGAACCATGGTTTTATCTGGGGTATTTAAATTTTACCGGAGATATTCAGGAAGAAATCCTGGAGTATTTTGACAAGGCAATAAACCTGGGTTTTAAAGATTATCAGGTTTATTATTATCGAGGAATATATAAGCTTTTAATGGAAGATTATACCGGGGCGGTTTCCGATCTAAATGAAGCCATTCAAAAAAATGAGAAGCTTGCAGAGGCCTATCACGACCGGGCTACAGCCAAACGGAATTTAGGGGATCTTCAGGGTGCTTTATACGATTATCGTATGGCTGTCAATTATAAGCAGGACTTTCCCCTGGCCTTTAATAATATGGGTAGTGTGAAAATGGTATTAGGGGATTATGAAGGTGCCCTGGATGATTATGATGTAGCTGTTAATCTTGATCCTGATTTTTATGTCGCACTGAATAACCGCGGTTGCATCTATTACTATCTGGGAGATATTGAATTAGCAAGGACTGATTTTGAAGAAGCCTTATCCCATTCTCCTGATTATCTGAAAGCAATGAATAATATGGCCGGTGTAGTAGCTAAAAAAAATGAATACGCCACTGCTATCACTATTTACAATGACATTATTGAGTCCGATAATTCTTTTGCCACTGCTTACCTTAACAGAGGTCTGGTAAAAGAATTAACCGGAGATCTGGAAGGTGCCTGTGAAGACTGGAATATGGCCCTTGAGCTTGGAATAGAGCAGGCTGAAAGATATATAAAGGAATGCGATTGAGAATTTTTCCCGCAGTCATTAACAACCATTTCAATGAACAATACAATGATAGATAAACCAAGGACAATTAATTATATATTTATGAATTCCAGGATATTTTTATTCTTATTCTTGCTGGTTTTAAAGGTTTTTCCTGCTTTTTCCCAGATGGGTCCGGATGTAGATCTAAAAATAAAACGCGGAGAATTCAAAACTACCCTCACAGAAGGATTTCAAGATGCATGGAAAAGCGTAAAGGCGGGAAATAAATATTTTGAAGCGGGGGTAGGGACCTTTGCTCTTGCCCGTGAACATTATCTTGATGCACACAAATACAATAGCGAGCATCCGGTTCTTAATTTTCGTCTTGGTCTTTGCTATTTATATACGGATGATAAATATGAGGCCCTTAGTTATATGAGAAAGGCATATAATAACAATCCTGATTTGCATCCGAAGATCAACTTTTATCTTGGCAGAGCTTATCATTTAGTTCTTGAGTTCGACAAAGCGATCGAGCATTACAAATTATTTCGAGAGAAAGCCATAGAATTGGGAGATGTTGAAGCAGCTATTGCAATTGATAAGTATATACTGGAATGCAATTATGGCAAAGAAATCATTGAAGATCCCAAAAGAGTAATCATATCGAATATGGGAGATAGTATAAATTCTGTTTATGATGATTATTTTCCTGTTTTCTCAAATCATGATTCCGTATTATATTTTACCTCCCGTCGTTACAACGGAAAACGAGCCAAACGAAACCCATATGATAATAAGTATTATGAAAATGTATATGTTTCCCGATTGAATGAGGAAGGGATCTGGCTTGGAGCAGAGCCCATATCCGGGAACATAAATGATAAGGAAAATAATGCCGTAGTGGGAATAGCTCCCAATAACAAGGCTTTATATATATATCAAGGTAATGAAAACGGAGGGGATATAAGAAGGAGCGATTATCACCCCAAGAAATCATTGTGGAAAAAACCCAAAAAAGTATCTTCAAAAATCAGCAGTGAGCAGGCCGAAGGATCCGTTTTTATCACCCAATCGGGCGATACGATGTATTTTATTTCCGCAAATGAAGAATTAACACTTGGTGGAAAAGATATTTTTATCAGTGTTAAGAATGAAAGAGGAAAATGGGGGGACCCAAAAAACCTTGGTAGTCTTATAAACACGGCCTATGATGAAGAGGGAATTTATGTGAGCAAAAATGGCCGGGAAATGTATTTTGGGTCCAGGGGGCATAATTCCATGGGGGGATTTGATGTTTTTTATACCTTTAAAAAAGAAGACGGTACCTGGGCCGATCCTGAAAATCTTGGATATCCCATAAATTCCCCTGATGATGAATTGTTTTTTGTTCAATCCTACAATGATAAATATG
>CAZQOV010000019.1:0-29812 GCA_964595055.1 uncultured Bacteroidaceae bacterium
ACCCTGAGAACTGAAGAGGAGGTGAAAATAACCGTAAGTGTCAGAAATATGAAAATGGTTTTAATTCTATTCATTTCAAATCGTTCAGTAATTCAGATTAATAACGCAATAATTGAAAAAGTATTTACTAAAGGATGCGAGAATAACTTTCAATACGCATGAAACAGGTATTAGGTTATCTTTTTTCTTTTCCTCCGGGATTTTCCGGATCACAAAAAGATTCCCCGGTTCCGGATGGGGTTTCGCTTCTGAAACTCTATGCTTGTATTGGCTTTACCACTTTTGCATAATACCGGCACCATTCTTTCAATCCGCATTTTCCGCATAAAGGTTTTCTGGCTTTACAAATGTATCGGCCATGCAGAATCAACCAATGATGCGCCCTGGGAATAAGTTCTTCGGGAATGTGTTTAACCAGTTCCTGTTCCGTTTGAAGAGGATTCCTTGAGTTTCTGGTAAGGCCAAGACGTTCGGATACTCTGAATACATGAGTATCGACCGCGAGTGCCGGCAATTCGAAAATGACTGAAGCAATCACATTTGCCGTTTTTCTTCCCACCCCTGGTAGCTTCTGTAATTCCACAATATCGGAAGGGACTGTTCCATTATAATCTTCTGTCAGTTTTTTTGCCATACCATGCAAATGCCTGGCTTTGTTATTGGGATAGGAACATGACTTTATATATTCGTATATTTCATCAACTGAAGAGGCCGCAAGCGTCTTCGGATCGGGGAACCGGTCGAAGAGGGGAGGAGTGATAATATTTACTCTTTTATCGGTACACTGTGCGGAGAGAATGACAGCAACGATCAGTTGATACGGGTCCTGATAATTTAACTCTGTCTCTGCGACCGGCATATTTTCAGAAAACCATGCCATAATTTTTTCAAAACGTTCTTTTTTTCTCATAAAGGCTAAAAATAGTTCATTTTCCCGGTCAGACAATCATTTGTCAACTTTAAATTATTAATAAATAATCAATTTTTTCTTGCAAATGTTAATCTATATGATTTATTTTGTGAGAAATTTCAAAGATTTAAAAAATCATGAAGCAAAATTCAGCATTCTGGTATTTTTTTTACTTCTACTTTTTTTCACAATAGATGCCGGGATGTATTGGTTATATAAAGCTTAGAATAAAAGGTCCCGGTAAAAAGGGACCTTTTTTTATTTCAAATTATGGAGCAAGCAGAAACAAGAATGAAAAAAATCGCGATACAAGGAGGGTATGGTGCCTTTCATGAGATCGCTGCTATGCACTTTTTTGGTGATGAACCTACCGAAGTACTTCCCCGGGATACTTTTCGAGGACTTTTAAAGTCTTTGAAAAAGAAGCAGGTGGATTATGGTATTATGGCCATAGAAAATAGTCTGGCTGGCAGCATTCTTCCCAACTATAACCTGATCAAAGAATCTCATATGAAAATCACCGGCGAGATTTATTTAAGAATCAGGCAAAATCTTGTGGCACTTCCCGGTCAAAAAACTGAGGACTTGAAGGAGGTTTTTTCACACCCTATGGCGATACTGCAGTGCCAGGAATTTTTTGATCAATATCCGAATATAAAGCTGATTGAAAGTTTGGATACCGCATTGAGTGCTAAAGATATCAGCGAACACAATATTTTGGGTGCCGGAGCCATCGCAAGTACGCTGGCAGCTGAAAAATATGGTTTAGATATACTTGCGGAAAGCATCGAAACCAATAAAATGAATTATACCCGTTTTTTAATCTTGAAAGAAAATAACGGAATTCGTTCTCTGCCCGATATGGTCAATAAAGCCTCAATACATTTTGCTCTGGCCCATAAAACCGGATCCTTATCGAAAATTTTATCCATACTGTCATATTATGACCAAAACCTTACTAAAATACAGTCTATGCCGATAATGGGAAGGGATTGGGAATATCAGTTTTATGCAGACCTGACATTTGATGATTACGACTGGTACCGAAAATCTCTCGAGGCTATACGTCCATTTACCAGTGAGCTTGGCATACTGGGTGAATATGAAAAAGGCAAATCAATAATGGAATAAATTGTAAATCATGGGTGTAGATTTAAAACTTGATAACTTTAACTGGTGCGGGGAATGTCTAAGCAGACCTATAATCATTGCAGGGCCCTGCAGTGCTGAAAGTGAAGAACAAATGCTTACCACGGCCAGAGAACTGGCTGCCAATGGTATTAAAATTTTCCGGGCAGGAATATGGAAGCCCAGGACACGACCCAATGCCTTTGAAGGAGTGGGTTCTGAGGGGCTCCAATGGATGAAAACGGTCAAGGAAGAGACCGGGATGCTCACTTCAACTGAAGTAGCAAATGTGAGGCATGTTTATGAAGCCCTTAAAAACGGTTTAGATATTCTTTGGATTGGGGCTCGAACAACAGCCAATCCTTTTGCAGTGCAGGAAATTGCAGATTCTCTCCGGGGGGTGGATATTCCTGTACTCGTAAAAAATCCGGTGAACCCTGATGTGGAGCTATGGATTGGCGCTTTGGAAAGACTTAATAATCTAGGCCTGAATAAACTGGGTGCAATACACAGAGGGTTTTCCATCTACGATAAAACCCTTTTCAGAAATGATCCTCAGTGGCAAATTCCAATAGAATTACGCAGGCGTATTCCCAATTTAACCATTCTTACCGACCCAAGTCATATTTGCGGTAATCGTCAGCTTATCTACGATATATCTCAAAAAGCGATGGATATGAACTTTGATGGTCTGATCATTGAATCTCATTATAATCCTGATAAGGCATTAAGCGATGCAAAACAACAGGTAACCCCTGCTGGTCTGAAAGAAATTATTGGAAGGCTTATCCTGAGAGATCCGGGCAGTGATTTTGACGTTGAGCTCAGTCTGGCAGAACTAAGGGAACAAATCGATAAACTGGACGATAAACTGATCAATCTTTTTGAAAAAAGGATGAAGGTGGTGGAAGAAATCGGTCGCCATAAAAAAGAAAATAACCTTACCATCCTTCAGAGCAAACGCTGGGATGATTTGCTTAATAAAAGAATCAATCTCGCAGAAAGAAAAGGACTTAGCGAAGAGTTTATTATTAAAATCTTCCGTGCGGTTCATCAGGAGTCGATTAATCATCAAACGGTTATTATGAATCAAAAGCAGAATTTCCATAATGAACCAGATAAGACTTAAGACAGGTAGCAGGGAGACCCGCATTTTTATTCCGGGCTCAATGCAGAAACTTTCGGAACTGGTTTCTCCCCGATCAACGATAATTCTGGCAGATGAAAATGTGCTGAAATATCACCGGGACAAAATCGAGGATTTTTCAGTTATTCCAATTGCAGAAGGTGAGGGAAGTAAAAGTTTAACTACTTATCATGATATTTTTCAACAGTTATTGGATTGTAATGTCGACCGGAGCTGGAATCTGGTAGGGATTGGAGGAGGCATTACAACGGATCTTGCCGGCTTTGTTGCGTCGACATATTTCAGAGGAATAAAATTCGGATATGTTTCTACCACTCTGCTTGGTCAGGTCGATGCGGCAATCGGAGGGAAGAACGGAATCAATTACAAAGGATACAAAAACCTTATTGGTGTGATTAATCAGCCTGATTTTGTGCTGTGTGATATTGACTGTTTAAAAACCCTGGATCCTAAAGAATTTATCGGGGGTTTTTCTGAAATTATTAAATATGCCTTTATAAAAAGAGAAGATCTTTTCCATTATCTAAACGGAAATCTCAAAAAGGCCATTGAATATGACACAGGGGTTTTGGAATATTTAGTGAAGGAATCAATAAAGACCAAAGTTCAGGTTGTTGAAAGTGATGAGTTTGAAAACGGAGATCGAAAACTTTTAAATTTTGGACATACATTTGGACATGCACTTGAAAAATTATACGGAATATCCCATGGGGATGCCGTTGCCATAGGTATGATGCTTGCTGTAAAGACTTCCGTCAATCTGGGGATGATTGACAAAAATGCAATTAGCCAGCTGGAGCGTTTGCTTACTGTAGCAGGTTTGCCTGTGAGCATAGATTTTAACCCTGACCTTATGGCAGAGGTAATGAAAAAGGATAAAAAAAGAAAACGAGAGAATATTGATCTCATATTGCTTGAAGAAATCGGAAGAGCAGTGATTAAAACCATTCCTTTAACAAGACTAAATTCTGTTTTACATGATTTGTGTTAGCATAGGAAAAGCTGGATTTAAAGATGCACTTTCCATCTGTAATAATGAGTCCCTTGTAGAAATACGTGCTGACCTGATGAATTTGTCAGCAGATCAGTATCTTAAGCTTTTCCATGCCCATGCTGAAGTTGTATTTACCTGTCGTAAATATAATGATGATGATCAAAGAAGAATTGAGTTATATTCACAGGCATTGCAATCCCGGGTGGCATATGTTGACTTCGATCTTTCCTCTGACAAAATATTGCTTGAAAAGCTGGACCGGGAAATTAAAGAAAGTAAAAGTCAATTGATTTTATCTTACCATAATTATGATTTTACTCCGGAAAGAGACAGCTTGAAAAAGATCCTGAAAGATATATACGAAGCGGGGGCAGATATTGCAAAAATTGCATGCATGGTTATCAGGGATGAAGATCTGGTGAATCTTCTTTCACTTTACCGGAAACCCGGTAAGAAAGTTATACTTGGGATGGGAAAAAAAGGGATAATTACGCGGGTAGCCGCTGTGTTTATGGGAGCAGAGTTTACCTTTGCATTTCCCGGAGGAGGGGCGAAAACCGCCCCCGGCCAGCTTACCAGGCAAGAGCTTGAAGAAATTTTTCAAATATTGAAAACTTAAAAATCAGACAAAAACCTGCACAAATGATCCTCATCTATTGGTAGTGCAGGAAGGAGTTTAGATATTTGCAGACATCATAAAATAACAAACTATGAATTCATTCGGAAGAATTTTCAGGGTATCAGTATATGGAGAATCTCACGGAAATTCTGTTGGAGTTATAATTGATGGTTGTCCAGCAGGCCTGCCTTTATCGGAAGAAGATTTTAAGAAAGACCTTTTACGGAGAAAAAGTGGGGCAAAAGGAACAACCCCACGGAAGGAGACAGATCTTCCAAGGTTTATGAGTGGATTTTTTAATGGCAAAACTACGGGAGCCCCCATCAATATTCAATTTGAGAACTCAAATACCAGGTCCAGTGATTATTTAAAATTACGGGAAAATCCGCGGCCTGGCCATGCCGATTTTGTTGCTTCCCTCAAGTTCGGAGGGTATGAAGATTACAGGGGAGGAGGTCATTTTTCCGGTCGTTTGACACTTGCGCTTGTTTCAGCAGGTGTTATTGCCAAAAAACTTCTTGGGGATATTAAGATCAGGGCGCAACTGATCGAAGCCGGAGGGACAGGAGATATTGAAAAAGCCATTGATGAGGCAATTAAAAATGAAGATTCTATCGGAGGTATTGTTGAGTGTAGAGTGGACAATATTTCAGCAGGACTTGGAGAACCATTTTTCGATTCAGTGGAGTCTTTGATCAGTCACGTCGCCTTTGCTATCCCGGCAATTAAAGGTATAGAGTTTGGATCCGGATTTCAGGCTGCTAAAATGAAAGGCAGCGAACATAACGATAACATAATTTCACCCGACGGTAAAACTGAAACTAATTATGCTGGTGGCATCAACGGAGGTATTACCAATGGAAATCCCCTTATTTTCAGGGTTGTTGT
Organism: uncultured Bacteroidaceae bacterium; assembly: GCA_964595055.1. Lineage (GTDB taxonomy): Bacteria > Bacteroidota > Bacteroidia > Bacteroidales > CAYRTD01. The sequence continues at coordinate 5,687 of CAZQOV010000019.1, forward strand.
AAAACCGACCAGTAGTACTTCACAGCCACAAAATACTCTGAATATAAAATCCGGATCGCGGGAAGAATTAAAGATTCAGGGCCGGCATGATCTGTGTATTGCCCTGAGGGTTCCCCCCGTGCTGGAAGGTGCTGTTGCCATAGTTCTTGCAGATCTTATGTTGATGGAAGGAAAAACAGGTAGAATTTTTAAAAATAAATAACGCTAATGAGAATAGCTATTGTAGGTGCCGGAAATATGGGATCATGGTTTGTTGAATCCCTTTGCCTTGATTATGAAGTAGGGGTTTATGATTCCAACCGTAGCAGGATGAAATATTTCTTTAATTCGAGGAAGTTTCTTTATCTCGAAGATCTTTTTGAATTTCAACCCGATTTATTAATAAATGCAGTAAGTTTGGAGAATACTGTAAAGGTTTTTGAAGAAATTGTTCCGTATCTCGAGGATGATTGTATTATTTCCGATATTACCTCAGTAAAAAACGGTCTTGATCAATTTTACAAAAAGGCAGGCAGGCGATTCGTTAGCACACATCCAATGTTTGGTCCTACATTTGCCAATGTGAAAGATCTGAGTGAAGAAAACGCAATTATAATCAATGAATCTGACCCTGAAGGGATAGAATTTTTCCGATCGTTTTATGGGTCTATGAACTTAAGGATCCATGAATATAGCTTTGAAGAGCACGACAGGACGATTGCCTATTCCCTTTCAGTGCCTTTTTCTTCCACGCTGGTTTTTGCTTCTCGTATGAAAAAACAGGAAGCTCCGGGTACAACTTTTCGCAGACATCTTGAAATAGCAAAGGGCCTATTATCAGAGGATGACTATTTACTTTCAGAAATACTCCTGAATCCTTACAGTCTTGAGCAGGTGGAAAATATTAATAAAAGCCTTGAAGAACTTATCCAAATGATCAAGAAAAAGGATACAAAAGGATTGAAAGATTATTTTCATTCCTTACGGAATAATTTAAATTTGAATACATCCACATAAAATACCCGGGGGTAAGATTTACACTGTTGGTCATTTGTGGATTGATTCTTTTAAAACCTTCACCTTTAAGGTTTTAGATCCTATAGGTGTGAAAAATGAAAACCGAAACAAGCCCTGCTCATCCTTTTCTCCGGAAAAACAGACAATCATTCATTCCATAAACTGAATTTTCATGATATTCCGGGTTTTATTCCTGATTTTAAAACGATCATCAATCCGCTGTCCGATAATCCATGCAATATCCTGACCACTGCATAATAACCATACATTTTCTTTTTGCGGAATGGAGAGCTTATTGTCCACAAAAAAATCACTCAGCTTCTTGGTATTGGCCATTCCAAGCGGATGGAAAAAGTCACCCGGATGCCACTTCCTGATGATGAGCGGAAAATTTAACCTGTCGGCATCAAGACAAGCGATGTCGGGATAAGGGGGGATACTGAAATCCTTATTTTCATGGTATTCTATTGAAAGCTTAAGAGGGTTATTGATATATCTCTGCTCTTTGTCGATATAATATTTCTTTTCCTGTGATGGATGTTTGGATTCAATTATTAGCTCTTGCCTGTCTTTTATTAAGCGATGCGTGTCGGAATAAAACTTTTTTCCGGGAATGGATTTCAGGCTTTTCCAGATGTCTTTAATTGATGAGGGACTAAAATTTAAATCGCTTAATATTTCATATAACACATATTCGCCAAATTCTTCCTCTAAGAGAGAGTTGATGGGAATGATATATTGTTTTCCTGATTTGTGAAGTATATATCCTTTTCTTTCTTCAATGTGTTTGAGGTAAACCGACTGAACTTTTGAAAGTTTATCCATGTTTTCTTCCATGGTTTTTTCAAAGGAAGGATTGATCTCTCTCAACAGTGGAAAAATCTGGTGCCGGATTTTATTGCGAATGTATTTGGTGGACAAATTGGAAGTGTCTTCACGCCATGTTATTCCCTGGCGGATTGCATAAGCTTCAATTTTATTCCGGGTAAAATGACTTAAAGGTCTGAGAAGAATTCCATTCTTTAGTGGTATTCCAGTTAACCCCCGGATACCTGTTCCTCTTGAGAGATTTATGAAAAAAGTCTCTATCTGGTCGTCCAGATTATGAGCGGTGGCAACAAAGTCAAACCCTTTTTCCATTTTCAATTCGTTAAACCAGGTATACCTGAGCTCTCTAGCAGCCATCTGAATAGAGATGTTATTATCCCCGGCATAGGATAGGGTATCGAATCTTTTTGAATCAAATGGAATGGAGCAGCGTAAAGAATATTCCTTAACAAATTGCTCATCCTCATCTGATTCTTTGCCTCTAAGGCCAAAATTACAATGAGCAACCATCAACTCATTGTCCAATTGATTAAACAGGTCAGTCATCACCATACTGTCGATGCCCCCTGATACAGCCAGGATGATCCTATGGGAAGGAGTAATGAGATTCCCACTGTACAATTTTTTATAAAATTCTTCGAGCATGGGGATTTTCTTGTAAAAATAAAAAAAAGAGGTTGTCCAATGAAGAACAACCTCTGAAAAGAATCAACATGTTTTAAACTTGCGGCTATCGCTGCCAACCGTATGCTTTATAACCCGATGTAGTTTTTTCCCTGCTCAAAGACCAAATCAACCGGGATGTCAAGGGTATTTAATTTCCGGATATCGTTAAATAATATATCTCCAACATATCCTTTTTCCTCAATCATTTTCCTGGCAGCTTCATAATCACCAAGTCCCTGTATGGTAATAATTTCCCGGGTGAGGTCCTCCATGGCCTTTTTCATTTTTTCAAAATCAATTTTGTAATTGCCATTATCATCTCTTGTGAATGCCTCTTTTTCCTGAAAATAATTGAATCGGATCATATTTGCTTTACCGTGGGCCGATGAAGCCCCAAATCGAATGGAACGAAATATGCTTGCCATGAATGTCACATAATTATCCATCAGATCCGAATCATCCAATTCACCCATTTCTTTTAATTTAGTAACAATATACAAACCTAGGATATCGGCTTTTCCTTCTTCAATAGGGGTGTAGGCATTACGCAAAGCTTCCCGCACAGTTCCCTTGCCGTTTATTGTATAATCAAGACCCAGACCATGGGCCACTTCATGAAACATGGTATTTTCAAAAAAGGCATTAAAATCGATGTGCTGTCTCTGATCTTCATGAATCAGAACAATGGAAATAGGCATCAGGATATTCTCAAATTTGTATCGGATAGAATTTTTAAGCTGAAGCTTACGACTTCCATAGTTTTTCCTGACTTCAGGATCATTGGGCAGATTAATGGCAATGGTTTTGCTTCCGGCGTTGCAATCGCCGGCATAAAACACAGCATCATATACATTCAGGTCGGAATCGGTTCCAGGTGTCTCATTTTTAAATCTTTGGGGAACGGGTAATTCTCTTTGCAGCATAGGAAGAAGTTCTGCCAGGCGTGATATTTTTTCACTCCATTCTTTATCCTTGATCAATATAAAAGATTCATGAGCAGCCTTCAGATTGAAAAGCTGGTCTTCGTAGTTTTCAATGGGACCAATAATAAAATCCACATCATTTTCCTTCATTTGCATCCATGCTACATCGCTTTCATAATATTCATCGGTCAACATGGCTTCTGCCCGTTTCTCCAGATATGTTTTAAAGCCTTCATTTTCAGCATAGCCCGCAGCTTCTTTTAATAACTCAGATACTTTTTGCACTTTTTCTTTGTAGGCTTCATGATACCATACTGTCATGAGCGCTCCTTCATCATTTCGTCGAATCAGGGTATACTGACTGTTTTTATCCGGATCATCAAAAGATTCAAATTCTTCCACTGTCATATCGGAGGGATAAAAATTAGCTCCCGAAAATTTCTCTCCGTATCGGGGAAGAAAAGGCACATTATTATTTAATCTTTCCCATGGTCCGTAATTGATGCGGAATAACTCCTTAAGAGTGTCGTTCTCTGTAGTTTGCATTAATTGTTCTTTATCTCCGTAGGATTGCATCCAGAAAATATCATTCATTATGTCTGCGGCTTCAAAAAGAACCACCAGCATTCTCTTTTGATCATCCGAAAGATGGCTGATATCTGTAGTTAAGGTGACTTTATTGAATTTTTCAAGCTTATTTCGAAATATTCTTTCCTGGGTCATTAGTACAACTGAACTTTCTACATTGGGACCTATTAATATCAGATTTCCGTCTTCTTTTTCATAACGGAATACAATTTCAGAAACAGTCTCTGTATCATCTATTTCTGCCTTTATTAAATAATAGCTATCATTGATTTCTGTGATATCGTAGGAATAGGGATTTCCATTAATAAATACTTTTGAACGTTCAAAGCGGACGGATATTTCATTTGATTCGGTAATCATCTCTACCTGCGGAGTAGTTTGACTACCGTAGAAGCTCTTGTTTAAAAATTCAAGATTACGCTGGCAAGCATTGATTACCAGTAATATGATTATAGAAAAAATCAATACGAATTTATTCATATTTCTCAGCTTTAAAGATTTCTTCGAAATTAAGGGAAATCAGTTTAAATAGAAAATGCTCACCGATGTTTTTTAACTGCAAATAAGAGAATTAACAAAAGACTTTCAAAAAGCTCTATTAATATGCTCTGGCGAATAAAACTTTTTGGGTGGCCTTTTTACCGGAATAAACACATCTCCCCTCATCATTTGGCGGGTTCATGGGAATTAACCGGATGGTAGCCCTTGTTTCATTTTTTATCTTTTCTTCCGTTTCTGGGGTGCCATCCCACCAGGCAGAAATGAACCCTCCTTTATTTTCTATTACATCAATAAATTCATCCCATGAATTTACATCGGTAGTGTTATTTTCTCTGAATTCAAGGGATTTCTTGAGGATATTTTGCTGAATATCAACGAGAAGTTCAGTAATATATTCTTCAATCCCTTCCTGGGGGCGAAGGTTTTTTTCCATGCTATCTCTTCGGGCTACTTCAATGGTGCCATTTTCTAAATCTCTTGGACCTAATGCCAGTCTTACAGGAATACCTTTTAATTCATATTCGGCAAATTTCCATCCCGGTTTATGAGTATCCCTGTCATCAAATTTTACCGAGATTCCTGATGCTTCAAGCTTAGATTTAATTATAAGGGCTTTTTCAGAAATGGCCGAGAGCTGCGATTCTTTTTTATATATGGGCACAATTACCACCTGAATAGGAGCAAGTTTAGGGGGGAGAATTAAACCATTATCATCAGAATGAGCCATCACGAGAGCTCCCATAAGACGGGTGGATACGCCCCAGGAAGTAGCCCAAACATATTCTTGTTTGCCTTCTTTACTGGTGAATCGAACATCAAAAGCCTTGGCGAAATTTTGTCCCAGAAAATGCGAGGTTCCAGCCTGTAAAGCTTTACCATCTTGCATTAAGGCTTCAATACAATAAGTGTCAAGTGCACCGGCGAATTTTTCATTTTCTGTTTTCATTCCTTTAATGACTGGTATAGCCATCCATTCCTCTGCAAATTTTGCGTATACCTCAAGGATTTTCAGGGTTTCTTCAACAGCTTCTTCCCGGGTGGCATGTGCGGTATGTCCTTCCTGCCAGAGAAATTCTGCGGTACGCAGGAACAGTCTTGTTCTCATTTCCCAACGTACAACATTTGCCCATTGGTTTATGAGGAGGGGAAGATCCCGATAAGACTGGATCCAGTTTTTATAGGTATTCCAAATAATTGTTTCTGATGTTGGTCTTATGATGAGCTCTTCTTCAAGTTTAGCATCAGGATCAACGGTTACCCCTCCTTCTTCTTCATCATTTTTTAACCTGTAATGTGTAACTATCGCACATTCCTTGGCAAAGCCTTCAACATGGTCGGCTTCTTTACTGAAAAATGATTTTGGGATGAAAAGGGGGAAATAAGCATTTTGATGTCCCGTATCTTTAAACATTTTATCGAGAACTGATTGCATCTTTTCCCATATGGCATAACCATAGGGTTTAATCACCATGCAGCCTCTTACTGCCGAATATTCAGCAAGATCAGCTTTAATCACGAGATCATTATACCACTGTGCGTAATTTTCTTGTTTTGATGTTAGCGCCTTTGCCATTCGTTCGTAATTTAAAGAAACGCAAATTAAGGAAATAATATCTTTATACTGAAATGATTTGTTTCAATTTATTTATTTTTTTACCAGGATACAATAAATATAGCAGACAAGAACTGAAACCCGCTGTTATTAAAATGCGGTTTTATTTTGCTTTTCCTGCTGAATAATGTATTTTGGTACTCGAAAAATTTCCATTTGGTGTTAAAAATATAAGCTTGTTTGAATTTGGTATGGAATTTGTTTTGTATTCGAACAAAGAGTTATTTAAACACAAAACCTAAAGCGTATTAATCCGACAGGAGGTACATCATGAAAGCAATTACAAACATATTATTAGGCACATCTATATTCCTAGCTTCTTGTTCTTCCGGTTTCTATGCGGATTCGGGCAATTATGATGATGCATATTATGTACCTGCTCCTTCATCAGAGGTTGTTGTTACAGAAAAGATCGTTACAGAATCTCCGGTGAATGACCAGGCTATAAACCCGAGGGACGTCGAAAGGACAGCTCCCATGACATCTGATCAAACCCAGGTTGGCGATGATGGATTGACCGACTATGAAAGGTATAAATTGCAGAAAGAAGCCGAAATGCTTGGGGAGAATTACGATGAAACTGAATTTTATGATGATGCACAGCCTTATGACACCACAATTAATGAGCAAGCTTACCGGGATGGATATTCTGAAGATGATGAAGCAGATGTGGTAATTAATAATTACTATTATAATGATCGCCCTTACGATTATTATTATTCATCAAGAATTCGCAGATTTCACAGGCCATATTATGGATGGGATTATTACGACCCGTTTTACTCGGATTATTACTGGTACGATTATAATCCAATTCACTGGGGTGTGAGTTTAACCATCGGTTCCATGTGGAATCCTTACCGGCCGTCTTACTATTCCCCGTTTAGTTATGGATACTATGATTACTATGACTTTTACCGTCCATGGCACAGCCCTTATTATGGCGGAGGATGGTGGAATTCGTATTCGTACAGGCCTTATTATGGTTCCTATTATAGCGGGTATTATCATGGATTTTATGATGGTTATTATTCCAATTATTATGCCTACAGGACCCCCACACAAAGTTATGCAGGTTACGGCCACAGGACTTCAAGAGCTGCCTATTCACCATCGGTGGCCAGAGCAAGAACGGGTGACCAAAAGGCATCAACCTATTCCGTTAGCGACCGAAGAGGAGGTAATCGTTCATCTGCAGTGCGGTCAGCAGAAAGACCCGATGAAAGGTCCGTTACAAGATCAAGCACACGGACGGTAGACAGAACCCGAAATGCTTCAACTGTCAGACCAGAGACCCGAACAGCCAGGTCAAGTTCTGATGTAAGAAGAAGTGCTTCAAGAACAATTGACCGAAGCAATGTTCGATCAAGTGAAACCAGACGTGCTTATGACAGACCGACAAGCCGTGATTATTCACCTATGTATTCAAGACCAAGAACTACTTCTACTCCTGAATATAACCGGTCAAGATCAAGCTCTGAAAGTAAAAGCAGATATACCCGACCCTCTTCAAGCAGCAGAAACACCTATACAAGGCCTTCTTCAAGCAGCAGGAGTTCTTCATATACAAGACCTTCTACTTCAAGAAGCAGTACGTATAATCGTCCTTCCAGTTCCTCAAGAAGTAGTTTTAGCAGATCAAGCAGCTCAGGAAGCCGATCATATAGTACGCCTTCAAGAAGTTCAAGGTCATATTCAACCCCTTCAAGAAGTTCGAGAAGCAGCAGCTACAGCAGTCCTTCAAGCAGCTCACGGAGCAGCAGCTACAGCAGTCCTTCAAGCAGCTCACGGAGCAGCAGCTATAGCCGTTCTTCAAGCAGTTCTTCCAGAAGTAGCAGTACTCGCAGCAGTAGCTCGAGCTCAAGAGGTGGCGGAAGAAGATAAGTAAAACCAGATATACAGGTCCCGCAGTCAGCGGGATCTTTTTTAATGATTAAACTTTAAAAAAATGAAACGCTATATAGGTATAGTAACTGGATTATTATTTCTAAGTACAGGCTTTATTAAAGCACAAAATGAGGTTGATGCACTGCGATATTCTCAGAATTTTCATGTTGGAACGGCCAGATCCCTGGGTTTGGGTGGTGCCATTGGCGCAGTTGGTGGTGATTTTACCTCTCTTTCGGTAAATCCCGCGGGTATCGGATTATATCGTGGATCGGAGATGACATTTTCACCTGCACTTTACTGGAACAACTCGACTTCTGACTTTCTTGACAACAATTATACAGAAGAGAAATACAACGTTAATCTGGGAAATTTCGGTTTTGTTTTCAATAACAAGACAGGGAAAGAAAAAGGCTGGATAGGGACCAATTTTGGATTTGGCTATAATCGCTTGAATAACTTTCACCGGGAAGTCTTTATGCGGGGTATTCAAAATAACAGCTCTTACCTGGATAATTTTGTTTATTACGCGGATGACCTTCCATCCGAAGACCTGGATCCCTTTTATGAACAACTTGCCTGGGATACGTATATGATTGACTGGGATGAAAACAATAACGAATATTTTAATGATTTCGCCGATGCCGGATACGGACAAGTTCAGGAGCGCACCCTTAAATCAAAGGGCTCTTTAGGGGAGTATCTTCTGTCTTTTGGAGCAAATTATAATCACCGATTATACCTTGGAGCAACGGTTGGAATTAACCGGGTGAATTTTGAACAAACGGTGATCCATTTTGAAGACGATCCTTTGGATGAGATTAATTTTACGCAAAACTTTAGATTTGAAGAATATCTTTCCACCAGGGGAACCGGTTATAATTTAAAGCTGGGTGCTATTGTGCGTCCCGCTAATTTTCTCAGGCTTGGGGCATCTTTTCATCTTCCAACCTTCTATTACCTGAAGGATGAGTTTGAAAATACCATGGAAGCCTACATTGATAATGAAAACCTCAATCCTGAAGAAGGTATTGAAAATCCAATGATTGCATCATCCGGTCTGGGAGACTACCGTTACAGGTTAAGAACTCCGGCAAAGGCAATTGGTAGTGCGGTGGTTAACTTTGGAAACGTTGGTCTTTTTAGTGTAGATTATGAATTTGTTAATTACCAGAATGCCGATCTTAGTGCCAGCGATTATAATTTCAGGACTGAGAATGATGATATAGAAAATATCTACAAGGCGGCACACAACCTCCGGTTTGGCGGAGAATTGAGGTTTGGTCCTCTTTATTTCAGGGGGGGATATGCTTTTTATGATTCTCCCTTTGCAACCGAACAAAGCAACATTAATTCCAACAGGAATATCATTTCAGCCGGAATGGGAATACGCAACCAGTTCTTTTTTATGGATGCAGGTTTCAGACATTCCAGACAACAGGAACCGTATTATCTGTATGTGCCCGGTATTGTTGATCCTGCCGTAAATACAAGCAATGCAAATACTGTGCAGGTAACATTTGGGTTCAGATTTTAATGGATTTTTTATAAAAATATATCCCCCCCGGCCCAAAAAGCTTTTTGCTTTAATTGCCGGGGGTAGGTTTTTATATGATGTGTCCGTAATTTCGGATTTCTGTCCGGGAAGTTAAACCTTAATTCGTGTACAAAAAATATTCGGGTAGGTTTTTGTTGCTTTTAACATTTCACTTATTTTCCACGAGGCTTTTATGTAGAATACTTCCAGCTTCCGGGCCTGTATTGAAAAGAAGGTCAATAATACTAAGGTTTTGCACAAATCCAAACCTGTTTGAAAAAACCTGGGTATACTCCACGGGCTTGAAGAGAATATCTTTAATGAGCTTTGTTTTCGGACTGATGATATTTCTAAGATCCTTTTCTTTATCAAGGAAGACAAATCTGTCGGAGAGGTTTAAATTTATCTCTATTTCCATTTGAGCGAGGATAATTTCAGTGATCTTCATGTTCAGATCCAGAAGGTATTTGGTTTTTTCATTGAACACCCAGCGATATTCGTCAAAGTAGAATTCAAAAAAGGGTGAAGAGGTATAAGCTGAGACAATGGCCCTGTAATGATCTTTTTGCCAATTGGTATCATAATCAATATTAATATCTTTCACGAGGGTTTTTTTATGTTTGTTTTTTTTTACCGGTATGCTAAGGTTTATGGCTCCATTAGCACCAAGTATAACACAGCGGTTCCGATAGGTTTGACGGGTATAGGTATCGTATTGCTCAATTATTATCTTTTTTGACGATATTATTCTTGAATAATATTGAACAGGACCGAAGTAAGTAGAAGGAAGTATGTAAGTATCCTGATTACTCATAATATAAAACTTCAAAGATACAAAAAGCTTCATTCAATGCATCTCCGATTCTGCTGTCAACATCAATTGGACCTGTATTCCATTATGCTTTTATTAACAGAGCCAAATTGCCCGTTTCCCGATTAACAATCATTTCATAATAAAGCCTCTAAGGCCTTATTTAGATTAATTAAATATTCTTCATTTATCCCTCAAAGACCTGTCTTTTCATTTTATTTCGGCTATTTTTGTGTAAGAACAAAATTTATAAGCCTTATGAAGAGAAGAGATTTCTTAAAACGAGGAATTAGCGTAGGATTTATTGCAGGCACAGCTTTTACTATGAATCCGCTAAAATTACGTGCCGGGTCAAATTCCGGTAATTATGATATGGTTGCCATCAGAGGAGGAAGCGCTGCTTCCATGTTTGACCGGGCAATTGAAGAATATGGAGGAATGAGCAGGATTGTTAAAAAAGGACAAACGGTTGTTGTTAAGCCCAATATCGGATGGGATACTTCTCCGGAAAGAGCTGCCAATACAAATCCTGAACTAATTGGAAGGATTGTTGAGCATTGTAAGGCTGCCGGAGCCAAAAACGTGTTGGTTTTTGACCATACCTGTAATGAATGGACCAAGTGCTATTCCAATAGTGGAATTGAGGCTGCGGTCAAGAAAGCAGGAGGGAAAATGGTAATGGGAAATAGTGAGAAATATTATCAGGAAGTTGATGTTCCCAAAGGCAAATCCCTTACTTCGGCTGCGGTTCATGAATTAATTCTCGAATCGGATGTATTCATTAATGTTCCGGTATTAAAGAATCACGGAGGAGCGAACATGACAGTTGCCATGAAGAACCTGATGGGGATTGTCTGGGATCGGGGTTACTGGCACCGGAATGATTTACATCAATGCATTGCAGACTTTTCTACATGGAGAGAACCTGACCTAAGCGTTGTTGATGCCTATCGTGTTATGAAGAGGAATGGCCCCAGGGGTGTTTCCGTTGATGATGTGGTTACCATGAAAGCGCAACTTCTGGGCAAAGATATGGTAGCTCTTGATGCAGCAGCAATCAAACTTTTTGGTAAGGATCCTTTGGAGGTGGATTATGTTCAACTCGCTGAGGAGGCGGGTGTGGGTTCTGCCAACCTTCAGGATATGAATATTGCAAGAATAAAAGTATGAGCTATAAATGGTTGAAATGGACCAGGGTGGCTATTGCCCTGGTTTTCTTTTTTTCTATCAGTTTTATCTTTCTTGATTTTCGGAATGTCATAAATGAAAATGGAGTTCAGGCCATAACCTTTCTTCAGTTTATTCCATCACTATTGAAATTTATTACCCTTCTTGGTCTTGCTGGCCTGGGATTTATAATTGTTATGGTCCTGACGGTATCTTTGGGAAGAGTATACTGTTCTTCAATTTGTCCCCTGGGGATTTTACAGGATTTTATTAGCAGGGCCGGTAAGAGGTTCAGGAAAAAGAAACGCTACAAATATAAAAAACCACATTCTGTATTAAGATACAGTGTTTTAGGCATTGTAGTGCTTACCGGCATATTTTTGTCTATTTTTCTCGTGAACATTCTCGATCCTTACAGTGCATATGGGAAGATGGCCAACCAGTTATTCAGACCCGCAGGAATCTGGATTAATAATGGAATTGCGAGTGTTCTGGAGAGCATGAATATTTATTTTTTTTACAAGAAGGATCTTCATCCTTTTCATTTTCCCAGTTTTTTGTTTGCCTCACTTTTTATGGCTGTTCTTATCGTTATGGCAGGTAAGCATGGCAGATTGTATTGTAATACTATCTGTCCTGTAGGCACCTTACTGGGTTTGTTATCCCGGAAATCATTCCTGCGCATCCGGATGAACAAGTCCAATTGCACACAATGCGGAAAATGTGCTTTCGCATGTAAAGCAGAATGCATCAGTGTGAAGCATATGGAGGTTGATCATTCACGGTGTGTTTCCTGCTTTAATTGCCTGACAGTGTGCAAAGATTCGGCTATTGATTACAGTTATAAGAAAACGACCCCTTCCCCAGATCTTCAAAACTCCGATGTTGGTCAGGGCCGGAAAGCTTTTATGATAACTGCTTTGACGGGAATTTTATCCTTTTTCCATGTGAAAAAAATACAGGCGACTCTACCTTCCAACGATCAAGAACCTTTGAATAAAAAACCCACTACAATACCGGTAGAGCGGAACTATTTTGTTTCACCCCCGGGCTCTGCCAGCATAGATCATTTTACCAAGATTTGCACTGCCTGTCAGCTTTGCGTAAGTCAATGCCCTACAGGTGTTCTGCAGCCTTCTTTTAATCAGTTTGGACTGAGCAGCATCATGCAACCACATATGGACTATTTTACAAATTATTGTAATTATGAATGTATTAAATGTTCTGAAATCTGTCCTACCGGAGCCATTCTGCCCATTAAAGTGGAAGAAAAGACAACCATTCAATTAGGCAAAGTAGAATTCATAAAAGAGAACTGTGTTGTTTATACGGAAAGCACAGCCTGTGGTTCATGCTCGGAGCATTGTCCGACACAAGCCGTTAAGATGGTTCCATACAAAGGCTCTCTTACCATACCGGAAACGGATAATTCCATTTGTGTGGGTTGTGGAGCGTGTGAGTATGCTTGTCCTGTGGTTCCTTATAAAGCGATTTATGTTGATGGAAATCCAATTCATCTTACAGCCGAATTGCCGGAACAGGAAGCTTTGGAAGAACCTGATTCGGAAGAAGATTTTCCGTTTTGAGTTAAAACATTTGCTTCGGATAGCCATGTTTTTTCAGTTTGAGCATAAAGGCTGAAGTTCCCTCGGCAAAAGAAAAGGCCCCGGGCGTTTTTTATACTGCCGGGGTCTTTTCTTTTGTCGTAAGGTCGATTATTCTTCTGCACTAACCACTTTAAACAACCGGTTCCATCGAATTTTATTCAGGAATCTTTTGTTCTCATTCAGAGAAAGCCAGATAAATTTTGGTTTCCCAATAATATGATTTTCCGGCACATAGCCCCAGAAACGGGAATCGGAAGAGCTGTGTCGATTATCACCCATCATCCAGAAATAATCCTGCTGAAAAGTGTAAGTATTTGTTTCTTCCCCATTTATGAATATTTTGTCTCCCTTTAATTCAAGGGTATTGTTTTCATAGGCCTCAATAATCCTTCGGTAAAAAGGAAGTGAAGACGTATTTAAAGTTACCGTAGCTCCTTTTTCAGGGATATAAATCGGTCCGAAATTATCTTCATTCCATTTATACTCTTCAGAATGCGGAAACATGAGGTAATTATAGCCATTTTTTATAATTCGTTCAACCTTTATAATATCCGGAACTTCTGTTCTAAGCGCCTGAGCTTTTTGATCGGTTAAGGCTATGTTATAACGGGGATTATATTGAATGCCCAGAGATGCCGGGGGCAAATCGTATTTTTCAAGCGCACGGGCATTGAGGGGATTTCCATTGGTTTGGACCAGATAGTCATACTGGATACCTTTAAAGTCTGGCTGAGGTATTCCATTCACATATACTTTTCCTTTAATAATCTCAAGACTGTCGCCTGCAATTGCCACACATCTTTTTATATAATTATCCCTTCTGTCGACAGGACGTACCACGATGCTGTAGTTTTGCTTCACAAGCTCTCTGGCCCTGTTATAATAAATGTCCCAGTCCTTTTCTTCTTTATCTGCATTTATATCATTGAATCGCATTCTCATGGCTTCAGAACGATAAATATTGTATATACTTGAGGCCGAATTTTCAAGAGCAACTGTATCGCCAGCGGGAAAATTGAAAACGACAATATCATTACGCTGAACATCTCCAAAACCTGCAAGTCTTTTATAGTCGAGCTGAATCCATTTCAGATAGGATTCGGTATTGAATAATCTGTTTTGAGAGAATGGGAAAGAAAGTGGAGTGATGGGCGCCCTGGGGCCATAGGCAACTTTTGAAACATATAGATGATCACCAACCAGCATAGTGCTTTCCATTGATGGGGTAGGAATCTTATAATTTTGAAACAGGTAAATATTGATCAAGGTAACGGCAATTACCGCAAAAATTAAGGCATCAAGCCATTCAACAATAGCAGAATTTTTGCCTTCTCTCTTTTTCCAAAAGGTCCAGTTTACCTTTTTGCTCACATACATGTCATATATGATGGGCAAGCCCAGTAAAAACCAGTAGTTATTCAGCCAAATAACAAATAATGTATATAAAAGAGCGACCAAACCAAATTTGAAATACTTGTTTCTGAAAATTTTTAGCATTTTTTTTATCTTATTTAATAATTTTAAACATTCTGTTTATTCTAAGTCCTTCAAGAACCCGTTTGCTCGGATCTCTTGAAAACCATGTCATAACAGCTTTTCCAACCAGATGATTTTCAGGGACAAATCCCCAGAATCTTGAATCTGCGGAATTATGACGGTTATCACCCAAAACGAAATAATAATTCATTTTAAAAGTATAAGAACGGCTTAAGGTATCATTTATGTATATCTGCCCCTCGTTTATTTCCAGCTTATTATCTTCATAGACCTTAATGATACGTTCGTAAAGAGCCAGATTTTTACAATTTATCTCAACGGTTTCTCCCTTCCGGGGAATAATAACCGGTCCGAAATCATCGGTGGTCCAAAGATAGTTTATATCATGAGGAAAAACCTCGGTATTTCTGAAGGATACGATTGGCTCTGTATATCGTTGAAGACTTTTAACCTCGGACAGGTTTTTTACATATTCTACATTTCCATTGCTTAGCGGAAGAATATGAAGTGAGTTGTTTGGATTGTAACTGACTTCAGTTGAGTTTATTCCTACTTTGTCGAGTATAGAATCACTTAAACGATGCCTGGAGGTCCTGACATAATATTTGAATTGCTGATGTCTGAATTCAGGAAGATACGAACCGTTCACCAATACTTTTCCCTTCTCAATTTTTAGTGTATCTCCCGGGAGTCCCACGCATCGTTTAATATAATTATTGCGTTTGTCTACAGGATGGGTAACAATATCAAAACGGGAATGGATATAATCTCTGCCGTATTGCCTCAAAAGGGAATAATAATTCTGACCGGAATATTGAACGACAACGCTATCCCCCTCAGGAAAATTAAAAACAATAATGTCATTCCTCTTTACCTTCGAAAACCCTTTAAGTCGCTTATAAGGGAATTGAAGCAATTTGCTATAAGTGAGTTTCCCATTGGGAAGAAGATTTGGCATGAAAGGCACTTCAAGGGGTACATTCGGTAATTTCGGACCATAACTGATTTTGCTTACAAAAAGATAATCACCTACCAGCAGCGTCTCTTCCATCGAAGCAGTAGGGATTTTATAGGCCTCTATGAAGAAGGTTCTAATTCCAAGTGTAATTATCAAAGCCGTAAAAACCGCCAGGATCCATTCAAGAGATGATTTGTATTTTGGGGGAAATTGAACTCTTCTCCATGGAATGACTCTTGTAACGAACACATCGAAAATGAGCAGGAGCCCCGGAAACAGAAACCAGAACCCGGTCCACAACATAAAACACAGGTATAATGCAGCCCATATTCCTGACATTACCCAATTTTTTATGGTGGAGTTAAATTTCATTTTTATCAGATTCCCAGAAGGTCCCGCATGGTGAATACACCTTTTCGATTCTTCATAAACTCTGCAGCCACCACGGCACCCTCTGCAAACCCTTTTCGGCTTTTCGCGGTGTGAGTTAATTCAATGAAGTCTTCATCAGATTCGTATCGAACTTTATGAATGCCTTTTACGTCACCTGAACGTATAGCTTTGACCATTATTTCGTCCTTCCCGGCATCATCCAGTTTCCAGCCTGTTTTTCTCGTCAATTGTTCTTCAATGATCTGGGCGATAGAAACAGCAGTGCCACTTGGCGAATCGAGCTTTTGAGTATGATGAGTTTCCTCGATTGAAACATCATAATTGGCAAATTTATTCATAATTCTTGCCATCTGTTCATTTAAAACGAAAAAAAGATTTACTCCAATGCTGAAATTGGAGGCATAAAAAAGACTTTTATTCCCGCTTAAACATTTTTCTTTCACGCTGTCTATTTCATCATGCCAACCCGTTGTCCCTGTGACTACCGGGAGATTTAGTTCAAAACATCTGTATAAATTATCCAGAACAGATGAAGGAGTAGTGAATTCAATAGCAAGATCTGCCTTTTCTGCAAGTGAAGAACTAAGATCTTCAGTATTATGAACGTCAATTATACCGGATATTGTGTGGCCTCTTTCAATGGCTGCTTTCTCGATTTCATGCCCCATTTTGCCATAGCCGATTAATATTATTCTCATGAAAAGATATTTTAGGGCCTAAAAATAGTCTTTTTAACGTAAATCTGCGAAGAACAAATGAAAAAGATGAGGGAATCAAAGCAACAGAAAATTCCCTTGTGAGGGAGAACAATAATTCCTCCGGTAGCTTATCTATAATAAACATCTGTTTAGGATAAATGAAGCAGGAAATATTTTTAACCGGTAAATTATGAAGTATTTAACCTTGAATAAAAAGATTAGTCTTGACCAGTTTGGGAAAACGTTTACCGTGCAGGGGGGAAAGCAAAAACTTCGGTATCGTTTTTATTAAGGATACCGGCATAAGGAATCATGGAGATTTCTCAAAATGATCAAATGCATTTTAATACGGAAAGAATGTGCGATAACGATTTTCGTTTTGTGGAGTTTATTGACAAAACCAATACAACGGATAAAATCCAGGTAGAATTTTTGATTAATTGCATAATTAATAGATTTTCATTTTGTATATTTTTAAAATCAGAATGTCCGTCAAAAGAAGAGGCAATTGAACATTACCTTCCTTCCAGGAAATGCCTGATTACCTTGAACCATAGAAAAACATGATGATATCGTAACCGTGTAGAATGAAAAATGTAGAGCAAAAAAGAAAAAAACCGCCCGATTTTTACCGGGCGGTTTATATTTATGGGGACTGAGTTATTATTCCTTAACTTTTTTTACTATTGCTTCAAAAGCTTCAGGATCATTCATTGCCAAATCTGCAAGTGTTTTTCGGCTGATCTCAATATTATGTTTATGAAGCAATCCCATGAACTGTGAATAGGAGAGGCCATGTTGTCTTGCTCCTGCATTAATTCTCTGGATCCAGAGGGCCCTGAAATTTCTCTTTTTTGTTTTCCTGTCTCGGTAAGAGTATTGAAGTCCTTTTTCAAGGGCATTTTTTGCTACGGTCCAGACATTTTTTCTTCTTCCAAATTGTCCTTTAACCTGTTTGTAAACCTTCTTTTTTCTTTTTTTTGCTGCTGCAGAATTAACTGATCGTGGCATTTTCTTAATTTTTTTGAGTGCAAGCGTTCCTTTACCGGAAACTTTTTGGGCTGTACACTCCGGTTAAATACTAATTTACTTCATAGCAAGGAGTTGCTTGATATTCGTTTCATCTGTTTTATCAACAGTGCCAAAATAACCAAGGTTCCTCTTTCTTTTCTTTGCTTTTTTTGTCAAAATATGACTTTTATAAGCATGTTTTCTCTTGATTTTTCCCGTTCCTGTCAAAGTAAATCTCTTCTTTGCACCGGGGTTTGTTTTCATCTTAGGCATTACTCAAAAATTTATTATTTGCGTACTTATCAATTATTTTAAGTATTGATGTTTGTATATGTGATTTTTGCAGATTCACTTCTTCACTTCCTCTCACTCACTAAATCCTTTCACTTAACATTCTTCGGAGTCATGAACATTGTCATCCTTTTGCCTTCAAGTTTCGGCAGCTGCTCAACTTTGCCGAATTCCTCAAGATCCTGGGCAAGTCTTAAAAGAAGGATTTCTCCTTTTTCTTTGTAAAGAATCGATCTTCCCTTAAAAAAAACGAAAGCTTTTAATTTTGCTCCTTCTTCCAGAAATTTTTGAGCATGTTTTAGTTTAAAGTTATAGTCATGCTCATCAGTATTTGGGCCAAATCGAATTTCTTTCAGCACTACTTTCTGGGATTTGGCCTTCATTTCTTTCTGCTTTTTCTTTTGCTGATAAAGGAACTTTTGATAGTCAATGATCTTACAAACCGGTGGATTAGCTTTGGGAGAGATCTCGACAAGATCAAGTTCCAAATCATCTGCAATTTTTAACGCTTCCGGAACCGTCATAATTCCGGGATTATCAATGTTGTCGCCTACTAATCGGATAACATCGGCTCTAATCTCCTGATTGATCCGATGAGGTTTTTCCTTTTTACGAGGCATACGCCTGTCTTTTCTAAACGGTCCAGCTATGGCTCTGTCCTCCTTTCTTTTGGTTAAACTTTGATTTTAGTGATTTCCGACAGTTGATTTTCCACTTCACCATGGATAAAGTCTGCAAATTCTTCAAGTTTCATACTTCCTTTATCACCTTCTCCCTGCTTTCGAACAGAAATTGTTTGCGATTCGGCTTCTTTTTCTCCTACGATCAATAGATAAGGAATTCGTTTTAACTCATTGTCTCTGATCTTTTTGCCAATCTTTTCACTCCTGTCGTCAATCAGGGTGCGAATATCGGAATTATTTAGGAATTTTAAAACTTTTTCCGCATAATCCTGATATTTTTCAGAAATAGGTAATACTATCACCTGGTCGGGTGTAAGCCAGAGGGGGAATTTTCCTGCTGTGTGTTCAATTAATACGGCCACAAACCTTTCCATTGACCCAAAAGGAGCCCTGTGAATCATGACGGGTCGGTGTCGCTCATTATCAGCTCCAACATATTCAAGGTCAAATCGTTCCGGTAGATTATAATCTACCTGAATTGTTCCCAGTTGCCATTTTCTTCCTATGGCATCCCTGACCATGAAATCGAGTTTGGGCCCGTAAAATGCAGCTTCTCCTTTTTCTATAATGGTAGTCAAGCCTTTCTCCTTTGATGCTTCAATAATAGCCTTCTCTGCTTTTTCCCAGTTTTCATCCGATCCGATATATTTCTGTTTATCCAGAGGATCTCTCAGAGATACCTGGGCAGTGTAGTCTTGAAAATCCAGTGTTTTGAAAATGTAAAGAATGATATCAATGACCTTTTTAAATTCATCTTTTAACTGATCGGGAGTGCAAAAGATATGAGCATCATCCTGTGTGAATCCCCTTACCCTTGTTAGTCCATGAAGTTCTCCGCTTTGTTCATAGCGGTAAACGGTTCCAAATTCGGCATAACGGATCGGAAGATCTTTGTAGCTATGCTGACTACTTCGGAATATTTCACAATGATGAGGGCAATTCATCGGTTTCAGTAAAAATTCTTCACCTTCCTGCGGAGTGTGAATAGGCTGGAAAGAATCCTTACCGTATTTTTCATAATGACCTGAAGTCACCCATAATTCTTTCTGACCAATATGAGGTGATATCACCGGTTCATAACCATGAGCTCTCTGCACTTTTTTCAGAAAGGACTCCAACCGGTCTCTCAATTGCGCTCCCTTTGGTAACCATAAAGGTAATCCTTGACCTACGCGTTGGGAAAAGGTAAATAATTCCAGTTCACGGCCAATTTTTCGATGATCTCTTTCTTTTGCTTTTTCAAGCATCTCAAGATATTCATCCAGCATTTTGGCCTTGGGAAAGGAGATTCCGTAAATACGCGTTAGCATTTTCCGTTTTTCATCTCCTCTCCAGTAGGCTCCGGCAACACTAAGAAGTTTTACCGCTTTCACAGGAGAGGAATCGGGTAAATGGGGGCCACGACACAGATCCGTAAAATCTCCCTGTTCATAAAAAGTGATGGAGCCATCTTCCAGCTCTGAAATAAGTTCAAGTTTATATTCGTCTTTTTTCTGAGACCAATAGTCTATGGCTTCTTTTTTGCTTACCTCACGTCGTTTGAAAGTTTCCCCGGAAGATGCTATTTCTTTCATTTTCTTCTCTATTTTCGGGAGGTCTGCTTCACTGATCTGAACCCCTTCGCCGGGATCTACATCATAGTAAAAGCCATTTTCAATAGCCGGTCCGATACCGAATTTGGTTCCAGGGTATAACTTTTCTATGGCTTCGGCCATTAAGTGAGCAGATGAATGCCAGAATGCATGCTTTGCTTCTTCATCATCCCACTTGTGAAGCTTTATGGCAGCATCCTTATGAATTGGCCGGTGCAAATCCCAGATTTCATTGTCCACACTAATCGCCAACACCTGACGCGCAAGTCCGCTGCTAATATCCTTAGCTATTTCGTATCCTGTTATCCCTTCTTCATACTGTCGCACCGAGCCGTCGGGGAAAGTTATGTTTATCATTTCTGTGTTTTTTATGCTATCCGATGATTAGACCGGATTCATCTCATTTTGTTTAAAGAAATGGCAAAATTAATTAAAATGAAGGAGAAATGAAAGGGGGTTGAATAATGGGGTAAAGAGAATGAGGGAGGAAGTCGGAAGTCAGGAGACAGAATCATCCCTTACATTACAATGCAGCATAACTTCCATTGTCCATCACAGCATTATCCTTTACCTTGCTTTCGTTGGTTATATCGTTTATGTCGCCGAATTCTCCATAATATATTCATCCTAAAGCCCGATACTGAACTTCCATGGTCCATCCTCTAGAGATTCTCCTCAATAAAATCACTCATTTTATTATAAAGATGATAGGTTGTATTTCCCCCGTATATCCCATGATTCTTATTGGGATAAAATTGCATGTCGAACTGTTTGTCCGCGTCAACCAGGGCTTTGGTTAATTCCGCAGAATTCTGGAAATGAACATTATCATCCCCCATGCCATGAATCAGCAATAACTTGCCTTTCATTCTGTCGACAAAAAATATCGGAGAGTTTTCATCATAGCCCTCAGGATTTTCTTGTGGAGTGCGCATGAATCTTTCTGTGTAAATGGTATCATAAAACCTCCAGTTGGTAACCGGTGCCACGGAGATCGCCATGCTGAAGATTTCTGATCCTTTGAAAAGGGATAACAGACTCATATATCCACCATAACTCCACCCAAAAATGCCAATTCTGTCTTTATTGATATAGGGTAAATTTCCCAGGTATCTTGCCGCCGCAATTTGATCTATGGTTTCAAGTTTTCCGAGTTGCATGTAGGTAGCTTTACGGAAATCTTCTCCGCGGGCATTGGTTCCTCTGTTATCCACGCATGCAACAACATAGCCTTTTTGCACCAGGTACTGAAACCATGCTCCTCTTGAAGTGAGAAATCCATCTTTTACAATTTGTGATTCCGGACCACCGTAAACATACATGAATAATGGATATTTTTTAGCGGGATCAAAATCAGCAGGTTTAAGCATATAACCTTCCAGCTTTACCATATCCTTAGTTTTAAATTCAAAAAAATCCACTTCTGCAAATCCATATTCATCCATTCTTTGCTTTAATGCGCTGTTGGCTTCCAAAACCCTGATTAAGCTGCCGTTTTTTTTGTGTAAACTTATAACAGGGGGCGTATTGATATTCGAATATTGGTTCGTAAAATATGTAAAACCCCTGCTGAAATTTGTGCTGTTCCATCCCGCCTGACTGGTCAGACGTTTTTTCTTTTTGCCGTCTTTGCGGATGGAATAGGTATCCAGGTATTTTGGTCCTCGTTCGTGAGAAGAATAATAGATTGTCCCGGTCTTCTGATCAAATCCCAATAGGCTGTGGATATCGTATCCGGATTCGGTAATCTGCTTAATTTCAAAGGTTTGAAAGTTATAAAGGTAAATGCTGTACCAGTCATTCCTTTCACTGATGATCAGAAATTCTTCTCCATTATCCAGGTAGGTAATCATTTCATCAGAAACTTCTGATACATATTTTTCTTCTTTTTCTTCGTACACAACTTTCGATTCTCCGCTTGAGGCATTTGCGTGTAAAACCCACACATGATTTTGCAATCGGTTAAGCCTGATTATGCTGAGTATCTCAGGGTCGGTGGTCCACTTGATCCTTGGAATATACTGGTCGGTTTCTTCCCCGATATCCATTTCTTCTTTTTTCCCTGTTTCAAGATCTGCAACAAAGATCTGAACAATGGAATTCCTTTCACCTGCTTTCGGATACTTGAATCTATACCATTCTGGATATAAATCATTGTAAATGGTCATGTTGAATTGCTTTACATGACTTTCATCAAACCGGTAGTAAGCAATTTTTTTACTGTCTACCGACCAGACAAAAGCTTTATTGAAACCGAATTCTTCTTCATACACCCAATCCGGAGCTCCGTTGATGATCTTATTTTTCTCTCCGTCTTCGGTTAATTGATGCTCTTTTTTAGATTTAAGATCAACCCAGAAAAGATTATTATCTCTTACGAATGCAATTTTGGTTCCATCGGGAGAAAAAGTGGCGAGTTGTTGTTTACCTCCGGTGGAAAGCGGTTGGATATCATTCCTGTCGATATTAAAAACATAATAATCTGCAACGAAAGAATGACGGTAGATACTTTGCTTATTTGAAACTAACAAGATATTTCTTTCCCGTGGACCAAAAGTAAAACCCTGGATTTCCTTTACCGGAGGATTGGTAATTTTGCTGATATCAAGAATGGTACTTTCATATGCTCCGGTCTGATAGTTGTATTTCTCTATCCTTTTATTCTCTGAAAGCAGAGTGTAATGTTCTCCATCCTCCATCGAAACCAGATTCTCAATACCGGCGGGATAAAATTTGTAAAATTTAAAAATATCACTCAGCTCCAGTTTTTTATTGTCTTGCTGTGCCCTGAGATTGAAACACCAGCTCATGCTAAAAAGTGATAAGAGGAGAAGTATTTTTTTCATGGTTTACCTGATATTAAAGTAAATAATTGTATTTTGTATTTTAAATTAAAAGAGGTTAACAGAAAAACCTCCGTCAACAGCAATGCATTGACCCGTAATGTAAGCGGCGCCCTCCATACACAAAAATGCTGCAAGTGATGAAACTTCCTCAGGTTGTCCGATTCTTTTCATCGGGGTATGTTTAATTACCTCTTTGAAATATTTATTATCCTGCAGGATCTGCTCAGCCAATGGGGTTTGAATATACCAGGGAGCGATAGCATTTACCCGGATATCATATGGAGCCCATTCAACGGCCAGGTTTTTGGTCATCTGATGCATCGCAGCTTTCGTCATGCCATATATAATTCCTGTTCTTAGATGACCGAGACCCGCTACTGATGAAATATTAACAATGGATGCACTTTCTGATTTTTTCATCAATTCAAACAGGCCCAATGATATCTCAAGGGCTGAATACAAATTGGTTTGAAATATGGAATTAATTTCTTCAGAGCTGTATTCATTGGCTTTTTTTCGGATATTGGTCCCTACATTATTGATAAGAATATCCAATGAGGACCATTGTGTGCCAAGAGTCTCAGTGATTTTCTGTCTATCGTCCGGATTTCCGACATCAGCTTGAATTAGCAGAATTTGAGAAGGAGTAAATTCCAGGTCATCTTTCAGTTGTTCCAGATCATCCTTATTCCTTGCAACAACCGCTATTTCAGCTCCAAGAGAGCATAATTCGCGGGATATTGCTTTTCCTATGCCCCTTGTGCCTCCGGTGATAAGGGCTTTTTTTTCGGTAAGATCCCAATTGCCGTTATTCATGATTTATACATATTTATCGGAAATTTTTTCTATCCGTTCCCAGGCTTTGAAAACATGTTCGCGTGTTACTCTTGTTTGGGCTACCACAAATCTCAGCGTAAATTCCCCGTTTATCCTGGTATGGGATAAATATGCTCTTCCTGATGCGTTAATATCATTCAGGAAGGTCTGGTTGATTCTATTTCTTTCAGATTGCTCCTTAACTTCAGGGAGGTGTA
>CAZQOV010000020.1:0-29444 GCA_964595055.1 uncultured Bacteroidaceae bacterium
GAATGCCGTTCAGCGGGCGAACCCTGAAATGCAAAAAAGAGTGTTTAATGTAATAAGGGCATTTACTGAATCAAGCCGCAATCCGGTCGTCTCCATACACGACCACGGAGCAGGAGGCCATTTGAACTGTCTTTCTGAACTTGTGGAAGCGACAGGTGGCATAATTAAGCTCAATAAACTTCCCGTAGGTGATCCTACCCTTTCTGCAAAAGAGATCATCGGAAATGAATCACAGGAAAGAATGGGGCTGGTCATAAAAAAAGAGGACATAGAGGTTCTTGAAAAAATATCGGAACGCGAGCGGGCACCTTTTTATATTATTGGAGAAGTTACCGGAGATCACCGATTTACTTTTATTAATGAAGAAAATGGTGAAAAACCTATCGACCTCGAGCTTGCCGATATGTTTGGAAATCCACCGGTAACTGTAATGAAGGACGTTAGCCTTCACCCCGATTATAAGAACGCAACATACGATCCGGATAAATTAGAAGAATATCTCACCGGAGTACTTCAAATGGAAGCTGTTGCCTGCAAAGACTGGCTTACCAATAAAGCAGACAGATCGGTGACCGGGAAAATTGCAAGGCAACAGTGTGCCGGTCCCCTGCAACTTCCATTAAACAACCTGGGAGCAATGACCCTCGATTACAGAGCCCGGAAGGCTTATGCCACTTCCATAGGCCATGCCCCACAGGCCGGAATGATCGATCCGGCCTCCGGGTCAGTTTTATCCATATCTGAAGCCCTGACAAATATTCTCTGGGCACCGCTCAGCTACGGGCTTCATGGGATTTCATTATCGGCAAACTGGATGTGGCCCTGCAAAAATCCCGGGGAAGATGCGCGCCTGTATAACGCCGTAAAAGCGGCCAGCGATTTTGCCATTGCATTGGGACTCAATATACCCACCGGTAAAGATTCTCTTTCAATGACACAAAAATACAGGGACGACGTTGTTTATTCCCCCGGAACGGTAATTATATCTGCAGCTGCAGAGGTGGATAACCCCCGAAAGATTGTTGAACCGGTATTGAGGAATGCGAAAGAATCATGCATTGTATATGTTGACCTCTCAAGAGATGATCTTAAACTTGGAGGTAGTGCATTCTTCCAGAGCCTTAACTGCATCGGTAAGGAAGTTCCAAGCGTGCAGGATACAGATTATTTTGCATTGGTTTTTGGCGTTTTGCAAAAATTAATTTCTGAAGATAAAATTCTGGCCGGACATGATATCTCTGCAGGGGGGATGCTTACCTGTTTATTGGAAATGTGTTTCAGTGCTCCGGGTGCTGGCATGGACCTTAAGATCACCCACCCTGCAGAAAAAGATAGCATAAAAGTACTTTTTTCAGAAAATCCCGGGGTGATCATACAGCTTCTAGATGATTCCCTGCTTGATATTTTTGAAGATAACGATATCGATTACATCAATCTGGGCAAACCGGTATTTGACGGAAGTATAAAACTTAATGCAGAGGGAAATAAATATGTATTCGATATTGAAGAGTTCCGCGATAAATGGTATTATTCCTCATATTTACTTGACCGAAACCAGAGTGGGGAAAGTTCAGCTTCCCAAAGATATAAGAACTATAAAATACAGCCCCTGAATTTCATTCTGAAAAACTTCGATGGCACTTTTACCGCACTGGGAATCGATCCCGACCGAAAAGAAAAATCAGGAATCAGAGCTGCCATAATAAGAGAAAAAGGGGTGAATGGAGACCGGGAAATGGCTTATGCTCTGCATCTTGCCGGCATGGATGTAAAGGATATTCATATGACGGATCTGATCAGTGGCCGGGAAAACCTGGAAGATCTGAATATGATCGTTTTTGTGGGAGGATTTTCCAATTCCGATGTACTGGGATCAGCCAAAGGATGGGCAGGAGCATTCAGATATAATGAAAAAGCCCGGATTGCCCTCGAAAATTTTTATAAAAGAGAGGACACCCTCAGCCTTGGTGTTTGCAACGGCTGTCAGTTGATGGCGGAACTGGATCTGATCTATCCAGAACCGGAGAAAAAAGTCAAAATGCTGCATAATACCTCCGGTAAATTTGAATCAGCCTTTATCAATGTAGATATAAAACCGAATAACTCCGTTATGCTTAAAAGTCTGGAGGGAATGAAACTGGGCATATGGGTTGCCCACGGTGAAGGCAAATTCTCTTTTAGCCAGAATGAGGACGTGTATAACATCCCCGTTAAATACAGCCATTCTTCTTATCCCGGAAACCCGAATGGTTCCGATTATACAACTGCCGCTATTTGTTCAGATAACGGAAGACACCTTGCGATCATGCCCCATTTGGAGAGATCCTTCTTCCCCTGGCAGTGCGGATATTATCCTCTGAAACGAAGAAATGATGACGTTACTCCCTGGATGGAAGCTTTTGTGAATGCAAGAAAATGGATTCAGGAGAAATCTTCAACCTAACGCTTTTCATTAATCTTTCCCGGGTATTTTTCCTCCGGAAATAGTATGCTGAATGTTACCCAGTTCTGATTATAAAACACCAGAACCGGAAACAAGATCAGAGGCATTTTTTTGAATCAATACGTTTTGGAGTAGCCCCGGCTTTAATGACTAATCTTCGTAAACGGACAGGAATCAATATTCACAGAGTAGATATAATTTCGATCAATTATCCAGGGGATACTGCTCAAAGACCGTGTACATCCGTATTTTGCCCCTCTTCACAAAACGAATGCATAAAATTATTCACAGATTTTCTTTGAAGAAGAAGGGTTTGTGCGTATTTTTAAATTCAAAATAACTTCCCGATAAATTCCCGGGTCATGAATCACAAAAAAGCTTTTTTTCATTTATCCGTTTTATTAATAATTACGGTATTTGTCTCTTCTTGTGGTCAAAAAAAACGAAAATCATACGATTTTAATGATATTAACGATCGTGTCGGGTCAGGAGAAGAATTCTGGAGCATACCTCTGGAAGATTGGCAGATAAAGGATGGGAGAATTGAATGCATGGGCAGCAGAGCCAATATGCGGGTAAACTTATTAACTGCGGATGTTTCCGGAGAAGGAAAGTTTAGTTTCCCTGTTCAGATGGGGATTTTGAAAAAAGGAAATGAACAGGGAAGTGCAGGCATCAGGATTACCCTGAAAGATGAAACGGACAATAATTATAGATCTCTGTGCTATTTTGGTGATGGAATTGACGTGGGAATGAAGCGAACGGAGGGTATGAGATTATACGTTTTCCCGCCGATATGGCTATATTAAACTAAAAAATGCAATGAAAATATCAAAAAGTCCCGCACTGAAAGGCCGGAATGTTGCCTGCCCATATTTAATGGTAAATGATATAGAGACAGAACTGAATTTTATCGAAAATGTCTTTGGAGCAGAGATAATTGAAAGAGTTTACCATCCTGATGGCCATCTCATCCACGGAGAGGCAAGAATCAGGAACTCAGTCATCATGATCGGTCAGGCGAAAAAAGGCCACCCCCTCATGGAAGCTCTGGTTTATGTTTATACACATGATGTTCAGTCCACTTACCTGTCGGCACTCGAACAGGAAGCCGAGTCCCTTACAAAACCTGAAATGAAGTTCTACGGGTTGAAAGAAGCTGCAGTAAAAGACCTTCAGGGAGTTCAATGGCGAATTGCAGAAGTAGTTGAAACACTTACAAGGGAAGAGATGGAAAGAAACCTGAGAAAAGAAATAAACGATGAAAAAGCCTGATCCCTCAATTATTTCATGACAGCAGATTTTTATTATAACAGCAGAAAAAATGTACAGGATTACATCAAAATGGCCAGGCCCTATGATGGCAGGTTTCTCATCCGGCGTCTCGAAAAGCATCTGAATGAAGGAGCATCAATCCTCGAACTCGGCATGGGACCCGGTAAGGATATGGATTTGCTTTCGCGAAAGTATAAAGTTACTGGTACAGATCTCTCCAAAGTATTTGTCAGCATCTATAAGAAAAAAAATCCGGGGGCAGACCTTCATGTTCTCGATGCACATCAAATAAATATTAACAGAAAGTTTGACTGTATCTTTTCCAATAAAACATTGCATCATCTTTCAAAAAAAGAATTGAGAGAATCAATTCTTCGTCAGCATGAAATTTTGAACCCGGGTGGTATTATCCTGCATAGCTTCTGGGAAGGAGACCGTGAAGAAGTTTTGAGTGGATTGCTTTTTGTCTACTATCGCAAAAAATATCTTGAAGAGCTTTTCTCAAGAACATTTACCCTTATTAGCTCAGATATATTTTCAGAGGTATTTGAGGATGATTCCATATATATACTCGCACAGAAAAATCCATGAAATTAAGTATTCGCTATCCCGCCTTTCTTAGCGATTACTCAAGTATTGATTTCTATAATACAGATCATAATGTTTATATTTACGCGTTGAAATGAATAGTATTTAACCTTAGCTTTCAAATTTCAAATGCTCATGACGAAAATGTTTATCCGATATATCCTGAGTTTCGTGTTCCCTCTTACTTTAATTCTTCCTGCCCATGGACAGGATTATTTATCAAAATATCCCGATCCGGTTTTGCCGGATTCAGTCCCTCAAATCTTTGCTCCTGGTTTAATCTCGAAGAAAATGTCACATGAAGAAGGAATTGCTTTTTCACCCGGAGGGGAGGAAATATTTTTCACCCGCAGTGTGGCGGATGAAGAAGGAGAAGAAAATAGCGCCATACTATTTCTTGAGAAAAAAGGTGAAAAATGGACTTCACCACAATCCCCCTCTTTTGCGAGTGAATTCAATGAATCCGAACCAGCCTTTTCACATGATGGAAGTGCCATATTCTACTTTTCAGAAAGAAGGAAACCCGGAATCACTCCCTACATAGGAGAAATTTGGAAAGTCACACGCCAGAACGGTCGCTGGAGCAAGCCCCGTTATCACGAAAACATACTGAACACCAGCTGGATAAACAGTGTAAGCACAACCTCAGACGGTACACTGTATTTTTCATCGTACCGAAATAAAAAAATGGGGATCTATTATTCGCTCGTTCAAAAGGGAAAATACCAGGAACCCGTTTATCTGCCCAAAGAAATCAATTCAGTTCCGGGAGCCACCCATCCTTTTATTTCATCGGACGGAAAGACACTTGTATTTGAAGGCCAGGCCCTTGGGTATGGAAATTCAGAACTTTACATCAGTTTTAAAACTTCTAAGGGACACTGGACCCCGGCTCAAAAACTGAATGAAACCATAAATAAAACACTTACGGAAACCAATCCCTCCCTATCTCCCGATGGAAAATACTTATTCTTTACCCGTAACAGCGATATTTACTGGGTAAGGATTGAATATGTTTTTTAATAATTGATTCCCTTTCCTCAGGAAGTTTCATGCCAAAAACAGCATATTCCCTGATATTTACAAGCAGGTCTCAACAGAATTCCCTGATCGAATCGGTCTTTTTTTTAAAAGGCATTAACTTTTTGATTCTGCTAATTCAAACAATTCTCCCAGCTTGTATTCCTGAAATCGTTGATTCTTTTTCACTTTAACAGCATTTAACATTGCTCTGGCAACAGTTCTTCCATGAATGGGCCGGTATTTTTTCAAAAACGCAAGGTTTTTTAACCAACCCATAACCATGCTTCCTATCTTTTCTCCTTTTCTTTCTTCTTCCCTTTCGCCTTCAAGAATGGATGGTTTGATAAGGATTACATGCCTGAAAGGTAATTTTTCAACATCCCTGTCAAGCTCTCCTTTGATCCGGGAATAAAAAATCAAAGAACCGGGCGATGCACCCGGCGCAGAAACAAGGACATAATCGGACACAGAATTCTCAGAAGCAATTCTGGCAAATTCATATTGATAATCATAATCCACCTTTCTTTGAGCAGCCTTACTTCCGGCTTTTTTCAGGGTGGTGCCCAAAGCAGAAAAAAGAATATCGCCCTTAATTTTTTCTTTCCACTGAGAAAGATTGTCAAAATCGATAATTTCTTGTTTTAGTTTAGGATGATGAAAGCCTAATTCTCGTCTTGTAAAAACGAGAATTTCACAAAAAAAAGGATCTTCCAGTGTAAGCTTTACTAATTCACTGCCTACTAAACCTGTAGCTCCAATTATTATGGCTCTTTTCATTATCATACGTTTTTTTTTACCACTGAATGTAAAGTGGGATCCCTCTGCTAAACACATATCAGGTTTGAGGATTTATCCCATTTCTGTTTAAAGAACAATATATTAACAAACTTGTTGATTTAGTGAAACACAAATAAAAAAATGATTATGCAAACCGTATTAGGAGCAGGAGGAGCCATTGGCAATTATTTGGCTAAAGAATTATACAAATACACAAAAGAAATTCGCCTTGTCAGCAGAAATCCGAAACCCATAAATCCTTCTGATCAAATTTTTCCGGCCGACCTAACTGATTCTGATCAGGTTGAAAATGCTGTTGAAGGTTCTGAAATAGTTTATGTAGTCATCGGTTTCGAATACAAAACGAAAATATGGAGAACCGTCTGGCCCAAATTCATGGATGCGGTTATTTCTGCCTGTAAAAAGAATACAGCCAAACTGGTATTCTTTGACAATGTCTATGCCTACGATCCGGATTATCTCAATAATATGACAGAAGAAACTCCCTTGAAACCCGTTAGTAAAAAAGGTCAGATCCGGAAAGAACTTATTGAGAAAATTTTTTCTGAGGTTCATCGTGGAAGTTTAACCGCGCTAATTGCACGTGCCCCTGACTTTCTAAGTAATCATAATTCGGTAATTTACGAAACCGCTATCAAAAACCTTAAGCAGGGCAAACCGGCAATGTGGTTTGGTCGTGATGATAAAATCCACAATTTCATTTATACCCCCGATGCTGCAAAAGCCACCGCTATCCTTGGGAATTCGGAAGAAGCATATAATCAGACCTGGCATCTTCCTACAGATCAAACACCTTATACCGGAAGACAATGGGTAGAGATGATAGCTGAAATTATAGACACCCGACCGAGGATTCATGTCATCAAACCCTATATGCTTGGAATAATGGGTGTTTTCATACCTTTGATGAAGGAATTAAAAGAAATGACATATCAGTTTGAGAAGGATTATCTTTTCAAGAGCTCCAAATTTGAAAAAAAATTCAAAATCAGGCCTACCCCGGCAAAACAAGCGCTGGAAACAGTTATTAGAAAAGAAAAAGTAGAAACATCGCAGGTACATACCTGAGTTTATGAGTGCTTTTAACCGCATAAATGGATTTCCATTTTAAAACTCCTATCTTTAGTAAAAAAAGGTATGAAAAGACAGGAGATGATCGATAAGATCAAGACTGGAAGTGGTAAATATGATTTCATCATTATTGGAGGAGGTGCAACAGGGATAGGAATTCTACTAGAGGCCATAACGCGAGGTTACTCTGCTATCCTCTTTGAGTCATCCGATTTCACAAAGTCAACCTCAAGCAAAAGCACCAAGCTTGTGCATGGCGGTGTTCGGTATCTTGCTCAGGGAAATATTGGCCTGGTCCGTGAAGCATGCGTTGAAAGAGGAAGGTTAATAAGGAATGCCCCTCACATTGTAAAAAAACAGTCATTTATTATACCCGTCTTTTCATTATATGAAGAGATCCTTTATATGGTTGGTTTGAAATTTTATGATTTACTCTCCGGAACCTACAGGTTGGGAAGGTCTCACCGTCTCGCCCGGGATAAAACACTGGCCGGGATCAGCAATCTGAAAACTCAGGGTTTAAAAGCAGGAATAACGTACATGGACGGTCAGTTTGAAGACTCGCGTCTTGGCATGGCAACACTTCAAACAGCGGTAGAAAAAGGAGGTATTGCAGTTAATTATTTTCCGGTTACCGGTATTGTGAAAAATAAGGACAATCGAATAACAGCGGTAAAAGCACGAGATCGATTATCAAATGAAGAATATCAAATCGAAGGAAAGAACATTATCAATGCCACCGGTGTTTTTGCCGACGATATTCTGGAGATGGATCAACCCGGGATGAGGAAAACCATACAAGCTTCACAGGGAATCCATCTGGTTATTTCCAGGGACTTTCTTCCGGGGGAATATGCACTTATGATTCCCAAAACTGAAGATGACAGGGTACTTTTTGCCATTCCCTGGCTTAACAAAATTGTAATTGGGACCACAGATACTCCGATTGAAAAATCATCCCTGGAACCAGAAGCACTTGATAAAGAAATTGATTTTATTCTCCGAACATGCTCAAAATATCTCAAGAAATCTCCCTCCCGAAAAGATGTTCTGAGTGTTTTTACGGGTCTTCGTCCTTTGGCTGCCAACGGGAATGGTGAGAAAACAAAAGAAATCTCACGAAGTCATAAGATCATGGTTTCTGCTTCCGGACTAATGACCATCATTGGTGGAAAATGGACTACTTTCCGAAAGATGGCGGAAGATTTAGTGACCAGGGCAGAAAAAGAGAATAATGTTCAACTTACAAAGTCGGTCAGCCACAAAATCAAAATTTATGGATATAATGAAAAAACAGACCGGTCTGATCCTCTTTACCTCTATGGGACGGCATCAGAAAAAATAAGGAAGATTCAAAAAGAAAATGGATATGAGACTATGATCAGCGAAAAATTGAACATAACTGTTGCTGAAATCATTTACGCTATTCGATATGAAATGACTGTTAAATTAGAAGATATACTGGCCCGGAGAACCAGAGCTCTTCTTCTCGATGCACGGGAAGCCCTAAATATGGCTCAGAAGGTAGCTGAACTTATGGCAAAAGAATTAAACCTGGATAAGAATTGGATAGAGAAGGAGGTCAAGGATTTTCAAAATTTGGCAAGAAAATACATTCCAGAAAAAAACCTTAATGAATCTTAATAATGACAAAATTCATTCTTGCTCTCGATCAGGGTACGACCAGTTCACGAGCAATTCTTTTTGATAAAACCGGACAAATCCAGTCCATTGCACAGAAAGAATTCACCCAAACATTCCCCAGGGATGGCTGGGTAGAACATGATCCAAATGAGATATGGTCTTCGCAGGTGGCCGTTGCAGCCGAATCCATTTCCAAACTGGGTATAAACGGTAAGGCACTTGAAGCTATTGGAATTACCAATCAGAGGGAAACCACTATCGTATGGGACCGTGAAAGTGGAGAGCCTGTGTATAATGCAATTGTCTGGCAGGACAGGAGAACCGCTTCATTTTGCAATAAACTCAAAGAAGAAGGGCTTGGGGAAACCATAAGGCAAAAAACCGGTTTGTTAATTGATTCCTATTTCAGTGCCACAAAGATTAAGTGGATACTTGACCATGTACCCGGAACCAGAGATAAAGCAAATAAAGGCAAACTTGCATTTGGAACAGTTGATGCATGGTTAATCTGGAAACTCACACAGGGAAGAGTGCATGCCACTGATGTGACCAATGCCAGTCGCACACTCATTTACAACATTCATAAAATGGACTGGGACGATGAGCTGCTGAAAATATTCGATATTCCACATTCAATGCTTCCCGAAGTACGGCCTTCCAGTGGAATTTTTGATGTAAGCAATACCACATTTTTCGCCTCAAAGGTACCCATTGCAGGTGTTGCCGGAGATCAGCAAGCAGCTCTGTTCGGTCAGTTGTGCATTGAAGAAGGGATGGTAAAAAACACCTATGGAACCGGTTGTTTTGTTCTGATGAATACCGGTAAAAAACCATACGATTCAAATACGGGTATGGTTACTACCATAGCCTGGCAAATCGGCAATGAGATTAATTATGCACTTGAAGGCAGTATTTTCAATGCAGGGACAGTAGTGCAGTGGCTGCGTGATGAACT
Source organism: uncultured Bacteroidaceae bacterium (assembly GCA_964595055.1). GTDB lineage: Bacteria > Bacteroidota > Bacteroidia > Bacteroidales > CAYRTD01. The sequence continues at coordinate 9,798 of CAZQOV010000020.1, forward strand.
GGGCATTATCAAGAGCGCATCAGAAATTGAAAACCTTGCAGGAAGAGTTCCGGATAATGGTGGTGTTTATATGGTCCCTGCATTCACCGGTCTTGGCGCGCCGCATTGGGATCCCTATGCCAGGGGAGCTGTTTTCGGTCTGAGCCGGTCTTCAAATAAAAGCCATATCGCGAGGGCTGCCCTTGAATCCATTGCTTTCCAGTCGATGGATGTAATGGAAGAAATGAAGGAGATCACAAATATTGAACTTAAAGAATTACGGGTAGATGGCGGTGCATCGGTGAATGACCTGCTTATGCAATTCCAGGCAGACATTTTGGATCTTCCCGTTGTCAGACCCAAAATTCATGAAACAACCGCACTGGGAGCAGCCTATCTTGCAGGACTTGCTACAGCCTACTGGCAGGATCAGGATGAATTGAAGCAACAGTGGGAAATTGAAAAATCCTTTGAACCCCGGTGGGGTTCGGAAGAAACGGTTCGCATTAAACTACAATGGCTGGAGGCTGTGAAGCGTGCCGGGAGATGGGAGGGTTAGGGGAATGGACGATGGAACATGGACCATGGAAGGAATAGGTAAAAGGTAAACAGTAAAAGGTAAATAGTTGGGCCTCATTTTAAAGACTTCAACTCTCCGATCATTCTCCTCCAACATCCAGATAGTCAAGTTTCGCCTCCATTTTTTCTTCATCAACAGATTTTATAATTATATTATATTTCATATAACCGCTCCAGAATTCGATACTTATCAAAAAAGTATCGATTCCTTGTTCCAACCATGTTCCTTCATATTTTGCATAATGGATAGGAGGAGTTCCGCACCAGCCTGAATTCTTATTTTCAAGAAATCTGCCATCGGCAAGAATTCCAATTCCAAAAGCATCATTGGCAAGGTCCGCAGTACGATTGAATATCTGCGTAGAGTCAGTATAGGATGTTTGCTTCCAGTAACCAATATACAGTTCATCCTTCATATCAATAAAAGGACTTACTTCCTTTTCACAGGATGCGAAAGCAAGAAGAGCCAGGAGGTAAAGACACTTTTTCATACAGGGCATATTTAATTTTCTCGTAGATGTTTATAATGCCGTGATGGTTGCGCAGAGAATTCAGGCTTTAGAGGAATATGCAGGGCTTAAGGCTGAAAACATACCCTGAGGGTTTTAAACCCCAAGGGTTTAAAACCCTCAGGGTATGTTGTTAAGTCATTTATTTACTGTTACTTAACTCATTTTAAAAACACAAAAATCAAGCATGAGCTACTCAACTTCATCAAAAAAAAGACGACTCAATATCTTTCACTTAATGCAGGATTAGAGTGGATTATTATTTCTTTATCTTAAATTCCCCGCTTTGTGGTAAATCCATCTACCTCACTTAGCCATAATCCCAGATGATAATCTTTTCTGACTTTCCTCAATCTTTATTAAATTGTATCGCTTTTTACCGAATTGCTTTTTTAACTCATTCTTCATAAAATGCACAAAAAAGAGGTTTACCGAAAAGGATACATAAACCGTATAAACAGGGTGATCGATTACATTGAACAAAATCTTGATTCTCCGGTTAATCTTCACTCTCTGGCTGAGATTGCAAACTTTTCTCCTTTTCATTTTCACAGGATCTTTACCGTTTTTGTTGGGGAAACGCCGAATGCCTTCATTAGCCGTTTGAGAATTGAAAGAGCAGCACGATTACTTATCAACGATCCCGAAATCTCTGTAAGTGAAGTTGCTGCACGCTGTGGATTTAACAGCGATTCTGTTTTCTGCAGGAATTTTAAGTCTCATTTTGGAATGAATTCCCAGGAATTTGTCAATCAGACTCTTCTGGAAGATCAGCGCAGGATTGATCAATTGAAAAGCAAGATAAGTCAATCAGATAGCAAGAATCACAAATTAGATTCCTCTGCTACCTCCTATTTTCGCAGTGATATTAACTTAAAAAATTGGAGGTCAATTATGAAAAAACAAATTGAAATTAAAGATCAACCCGCTTTGAACCTTGTTTATACCCGTCATACAGGGGCATTCGACCAGATTGGCAAAGCTTATGAAAAATTATTTAAATGGGCAGGACCAAGAGGTTTGCTTAGCAATGGTGATGTTCATACAGTAACGGTCTACCATGATGATCCAACAGTAACAGATATTGAAAAAGTGAGGCAAAGTGCTTCCCTGGTAGTGAAGGAGGAAACCAAAGGCGATGGTGAATTCGGAACCATGAAACTTCCCGGGGGTAAACATATGGTGGGGCACTTTGAAATTGATGTAATGGAATTCGAAGACGCCTGGAATGCCATGTGCGTAGAGATGGCCGACAGCGGATACCAGCCTGCCGAGGGTTATCCCTATGAATATTATTATAAAGATCCTGAAAATCATCCGGAAAACAAGTTTGAACTGGACATTTGCATTCCGGTGAAACCGGTGTAAGGTAATTAATTGTGCAGATATGCAGTTTTGCGGTTGTGCCTCAATTGGGCTTGATAGGCGATTAGGTGGATATTGTCTGTAATAGCACATGAAAAAGTTATGTTGTGCAATTGGAATACAAGACACGATTTATCGCGTCTTTTTCCGGTAGTTTCAGATCAATGAATCCCAATTTCCAGGAGCGACTGATTGCCGAGCGTTGGTTGGTGAGCGAAATCATACCAAATGACCCGCTCATAGCTGGTCTCTTACCATGTTGGCTCTTTTATCGGAATTTATTGACACAATGGAGGCAGATTTGATGTTTACCCGAATAGAACTTGGCGAAGACAGGGGTGAGTTGAGAGAAGACCGCAGAGAAACGAGGGATGACAGGAGAGAGCCTTGAGAGTGGATTAGCTTTCGTTTCTCACGACTCTCAGCTTTCTCACAATATTATATGGAGGATAAACGCAATTTCGTATCTTAGTAAAATCTGTTTTGACCCTTATCTGATTTAACAAACGAAAAATAACACCATGACATCATTCGAAACCTCACTCGTGATAATCGGAATCATTTTTTTATTCATTATCATCACAGGTATCTGGCTGAAGAGAAAAAATCCCCCCTACCCTTCCGGGATTGTGAATCTTCACAAATTTCTTTCACTGGCAACTATAGTCTTTCTTATCATCACAGTCTATCCGGTTCAGAAAGAAAAAGGTATTTATACCATTGATTGGTTGTACATAATAATTACCCTTGTTTCAATCATCGCTGCATTCACTACAGGCGCTCTCCTAACCCGTTACAATCCCCCGGCAAAAAAATCAATGAAGTGGTTGCATTCACTTTCCTGGGTATTGATCGTTGTGTTTGGAGGTATAATCGTATATAGATTGCGATAAAAACTGATCATCAGGAAAAAAATCATACTAAAAAATGTGTCACAACAATCGTGCTATGCAGCATTAAAAAATCTGATTTACATCTCATTAGACACATTTAAAAATCTTCTCGTTTTTTACCCTGAATCCACCCAGGCGGAACAGGAAGATTTTTTATCTTTTATTCATTGTGCCTTCGCTTCAGCGTCGAGCGGGAAAGGGCTATGGAGAAAAGGTGAAAATCTACTCAAAGCTTTAATCTACCAAAGTAGATATGCTACCTATATTTATAACAGTTGGATAAAAGTAAATATTAAAGCAAACCTGCGAGTTTTTCAATAAGGCTGTTTACCCGGTTCTTGAGAGTCTCCCGGTTTTTTCTTTCATTAGCTTCTTCTTCCTTTACAGAAGGATTTGGATGGCTTTTACTTTCTGAATCACGGTTTCCTGCTTCAGGATTTGTTTTATGAACACCTGAATCTTGTATTTCGGAGGCCACTTCTGCTGTATTTTGCTTTCTTTCAAGTCTCTTTCTGTCTTTCTCTTCTCTGTATTCTTTAAGTGTCTCCTGGAATTCTTCTTCTGAAGTATTATTATCAATAAGTTTCAATGCTTTCATAAAACGATAATCCCACCATTCTTCAATAAAATCTTTTTTTGTTTTATGAACTTTATATTCTTTGATAAAGTTCTCAAACTCCTGGTGAGTAATAATTCTCTTTTCCTCCCGGGCTTCTCTGCTTAATTCAGTGAAGGCTTCAAATACGCGTATACTGTCCATTTTTACAGGTATTTATATTTGCAAATCATTTCCTTCCCCGATTGAATTGTAAATAAAGATAATTTAATACCTGCAATTACTATTTGTCAAATTTGTCAAAATAAATTTTAGGGCAAGGTAATTCTCTGTTATCCGGGTTTTTTACAATTAATTTTTATATTTTAGATATCAATTAAAACGACAAGGATGCAGACTTTAATTCAAAATTAGGTTTGCTTAATGCTTTTGGCCCTAAAATCACTTCATTCATGACGGATAAACTCCGGGATCAAATACTCAAAAAATTCGGCAATCCGATCAATAGCCCAAAAGACTGTGAAATCCTTTCACAGGAAATCATGTCACGAACAAAACGTTCAATCAGCCCAACCACCCTTCGTAGATTTTTTGACCTTTTACCCTCAGGTACAAACATATCCTCATATAGTCTGGATACACTTTCGATTTTTGCAGGAGCGAAGGATTACCGTTCATTTTGTTCAAAATACAAAAATAATAACAAGAAAATAGAGGCAGAACAACTTCAGATTGAAGAAGAGATAAAGAAACTGACAGAATATACACTAAAAAGCATCTCCAGAAAGTCTTTACTCCCCTATACTAAAACTATTCCGAGGAAAGACCTTAATTATAAACTGGACAGATTTATAAAATCGAATGCTAATTTCTTTCCGTTAATATCTCCCAGTGGGTATGGAAAATCCATTGCCCTTTCACACTGGGTGGGGAATTTGGAAGACTCAACTCATTGTTTATATTGCCCTGCATCCATCTTTTACTCATTTATTGCGGGAAAAAAAGCCGGTAATAATCGTCTTCAATTTGATTTAAATTCAACTGACAATGTTTTAAATCTGCTCTATAAAAATGACGCCGAAAATGCGAAAAAATTAATCTTCGTACTGGATGCAGTTGATGAAATAAGCAGCGAAATTGAGAAACTATATGAATTTACCGAATACCTTCTGGATGCTATCAGTCTGTATAAAAAAAGTATCAAATTCATTATCAGTGTCCGTGAATCAGTCTGGAATGCATATTTGCAGGCAAAGCTTCGGGGATTAGAGGCTGATATGTGGTTTGAAAAAACAGAAACCTTGCTGGCTAAGGGTTATACCAATATGCCTTTGCTCTCAAATTCGGAAATTAAAAGTATATTTTTCATAAATAACGTAAAAGATCAGCAGCTTCTGCTTTATGAATGCATACCGTGGGATATTCGTGAATTGCTTCGTATTCCGCTGAATATGTACTTTATTATCCAATTACTTAACAACAATAAAAAAATCATTCAGCTTTCTAATAGAGATCTTACTACAGAGTTTTTAAAGAAATTTATTTTTCAGTCGCGTCTTGCTGAGCAGAAAGAAGATATTATCTGGAAACTTCTTGAAATAATGGAAAATGAAGAGGATAATCGAGCCGTACATAAAAATGAGTTAAAAGCGCACTATCCTGTGCACCTTAAGCGTGAGGGTGAGTATTATAAGGCCTACCACGAGCTTTTACAAAATGGCATTTTAATTGAAGAAAGAGAATCAAATAAGTATGGGGTTTATGTTTCCAAAGTGGCATTCAGGCATCAGAGCTTTTTTTATTACCTCCTGTCCTTATACCTGATACGAAAGAATAACGGACTTGACCGGGGAATGCTTTATTCCCTTGGCACATTAGAGAAAAACGAGCTAATAAAAAACAATCTTATTGCTCTGCTTTATGAAAATGCATATGAAAATGAGGACTACAATGTTTTAAAGGATTTTTGCAGTCTTCCGGAAGAAGTTCTAAGTTCCTTACCTGTCAAAATTGCTGTTGGTAATAGTTTCAGGAGAAAAAACAGAATACGTGACCGCATTATCAGGGAATTTGCAGCAAATAAAAAGGGAAGAATCTATTTTTTTGAACAGTTCGTGGATACGAATTACATGTTCAATAATTTTAAATTCAGAATACAGGAATACCTGAAATATGAGAATGAAAAAGAAGCAAGGCTGTTTGGTAACTGTATCCTTTTCCTGGCCGGTTTTCTCAAATTGAATGCTGTAGAATGTTCAAATACTTTTGTAACTATCAGAAATATTCATGCTGATCCTGCTTTTCATCCCTGGCCAACAGGTAGAAAAGTGGCCAGTCGTATATTGTACGGATATTTTATCGAAGGTGAAAGCCATGCTGATATCCTTGAATTTGTGCGAAAACATGCGAGAATGGCATATAATTACCCGGGGTATCTAAAAAAGGGAATTCTTGATTTTGAGATGACTATAATTGTGGCCCTTGTTCTTGCTCAAAAGTTTGATGTCCTTAAGGTAGTTCTTGACGAGGCATTTGATGCATATAATCTGTTTGTGGATGAAAAAAATCCACGTTCATTTCTGAAAAGATCTCAAAACTCAGTTCCGATATCTTTTTATGAATATGCAAAATTCAAGCTGGGCTTCACACCTGAAAAGAATTTTCCGTCTACCTGGGAAACGGCGCTTACGAACTATTCTCCCACCTTTGACGATTATCTTTACCTCATTTTGATAAACTGGTTCCTGTGCGATTACTATATGAGTATGGGGAATAGTTCGGCGGCTCTGAATTATCATTCTACATCCCTGGAGCTAAGCAGGTTTGCCGAATACGATTTCTTTGAAGCTTTCCTCCTGATCAATGACCCATTGAAAAGCCCAAAAAACCTTTTGAAAGCTGAAAAAATGATTTCAAAAAGTGGATTTATATCGGATAGCTTCAACTTTCGATAACCTTCATCCGGTTAATTGTAAAGACTAATAAGAAAATCCAGATCAGAATCATAAGGTATCCTGTTATGACAGAGCTTCCAAACTTGAACTGCCAGATAATAATAAATGGCAGAATGGAAATAACAGGATAAAGCATCAGAAGTAAGACTTTTTGCCAACTGAATTTTCCATATCCTTTATTCAGCCCTTTCCATCTCCCTCCGGGTTTAACTAGTTGAACAAAATTAACAAGTGTTTTTCTGTCATCAGGCTTAGTCAGAAAGGTAACTATTATCCAGCATATACTAACCATCAAAGTTAATCCTATCAGTTTAAACGTATAGTAGCTAAGATTGAAATTATTTATCAGGGTATCTGCAAAATAACTGAAAACTTCAGAAGAATTGTACAACATATCCCATCCAACGGCAAAAACCAGGCTTGATACCATGGCGGTGAATTGAGACCAGGCATTGATCCTCCACCAGAACCATCTCAAAATAAATAGCGGACCAACACCTGCCCCCATGGCAAAAATAAATTTCTGAAGGCCAAGGAGGTGAGTATTGTACCAGGCTATCAGTATTCCGGAAAACCCTATAATTAACATTACCAAATAGGATAACCTGGTATAAAAATGATCGGATTTTTTTTTAAATAAATAAGTCTTAAAAACGTCGACCACCACAAAACCCGATCCCCAGTTTATGAATGATTCCAGAAAAGCCACAAATCCAACCAGAAAAGCAAGAAAAATTAATGCATCGATCCCTTCAGGCAGTGAATTCTTATAAATATGAATGAAGGCTGCCTCTTTATCAGCTGTGCCATTTATCATCGGGATATCTTCAGGCGACTGGTTGATCATAATGATTCCTGCATCAATCACAAATGACTGTAAAAGAAAAACAACACTGAAAAGGATCAAGGGAAGAAAGGCTGCCTTAAAGGCCTGAAATGAACTTCTGACATTCATAAACCTCTGTGCCTCGGGTCCTGCACCATCAAGAACATGGACAGACCACCAATGAATGAAAAAATAAACAAGAACATTGGGTAAACTGCCAAAGGAAGACGCTGATAAATTTTGTGGAAACAAATTTGTATAAGCTGGATATTCTAAATTTATCCTGGTGTACAATGAATTAAGTCCCCCATATTCATTAACAACAAAAAAAGCCCCAACGGCAAAAGCCATAAGGTAGATCAGACCGTTGAAAAAATCTGTTCTTACCTTTAATCTGAGCGAATTTTTGGCGATTATCAGAATAAGAAGGATGCTGATAATAAAAAATGATTGATAATACGACAGCTCAAAAAATGCCATCAACAATTTTGAGAAAGCTATAAAAACCTGTGCAATAAAAAGCGCCACAACCAGGTAACCTACATAAGCAGCTCTGAAAAGATGAAGAATTTTTGCGGATCTCCCTGAAAAACGAAGCAGAATGAACTGATTATCTGTCATAAAATTAAGGCGGCTCCAGAGCGGAGCAAATAAAATGGGAAGAAAACCGGTCCCAAGCACAGCAGAATAAAATATCCACATGCCGGAATACCCCTCCTCTGCTACAATTCCCATTTTTGAGAGGATATTGATGGTATCGGGATTGATAAGAAAAACAGAAAAACCGGCAATAAACCAGGGAATTTTACCTTCCGTTCGGAATATGTTCAGAAATCCCTTTCGATAACTTAGAACAGATACCAGGAAAACAAGTAAAACATAAAGAATAATAATATATATCGACTTCATTTGAAAAATCAACTTGGAAAAAGCCGGTTACATTTCTTCATTTGGACTGATTTTTTTTGAAACTAATAAAAAATAATCACATTACAATTAATCTTCGGACCAGCCTGTAACTCCACAAACCGTTCAACCGTTTAAAAGTAAACAGTAAACGGTAAAAGGTAAACAGTTGGCCCATCACATAAACCCATAAACTATAAACCAACCCATAAACCCTTAAACTATAAACCCTTAAACCCATAAACTATAAACCCTTAAACCCTTCAACCATTTATAAAGTAAACGGTAAAAGGTAAACAATGCCCTTAAACAATCAAACCCATTTAAGTTTCTCCCCCCCTTCTCTCTTCATCTTCCCATATTTTCCTTAATTTTATGGATTAAAACCACAAGGAAATGGAGCAAAAAATAAGCGCCTTGCAGCGAACAGCATATGGTCTGGCAATAATAGTGCTTGCTTATATAATTTTAAAACACGGCCAGTTCATCCTTGGGCCCCTTACCTTTGCCCTGCTTTTTACCGTTATGCTTGCCCCGGTTAGTGATTTTTTCGAAAAGCTGGTCAAATATAAAATCCCGGCAATTCTTTTGACCATCTTAAGTGTAGCTTTGGTCCTGGGCGTAATCATTACACTCTTTTCCGTGCAGCTAACCAGTATCATCAGTGAACTGCCAAATATCACCGAAAATATCAATGAAGGAATCGCCCAAATCATGAGCTGGGTGAATAAGAACCTGAACCTTAACAAATCTGAGATTCAAGAAAATATACCTTCTATACTGGATAGTTCCATGGATTATATCAGAAAAGGGATAAGTTTTTCCTCGACTTTTCTTTTTAATCTTTTATTCACGCTTTTACTTGTGTTTTTTCTACTTTGGTATAAAGACAGTTTCCACGGTTTTATTCTTATGCAATCAAAAAAGAAGCATCGGGAAGAGTTTAAAGCAATGCTTCTGCAAATTAACAGAACCCTCCAACGCTATCTTTATGGCTTGCTGGGTGTGATCGCTATCCTTGCTGTGCTAAACAGTGTTGGTTTATTAATCATAGGTATTGATTATGCTGTATTCTGGGGAGTTCTGGCGGCTTTTCTTGCGGTAATCCCTTACATTGGCACAACCCTTGGAGGTACTCTTCCTTTCCTCTATGCGATTGCCACCGCGGGTAATTTTTGGCAACCCCTGGCAGTTCTGGGTATGTATGTGGTTATACAACAGATTGAAGGCAATATCATCACTCCAAATGTTGTGGGTAGCAGTGTATCAATTAACCCTCTTATTGCCCTTCTGGCTATATTACTGGGGGGAGTAATATGGGGAATTTCCGGCATTTTTTTAGCCATCCCGATAATTGCTGTGGTAAAAATTTTCCTTGAACACAAAAACAGAACAAAAGCCATTGCAGCCCTGATGAGTAATAAAGTCCATAAACAGGATGAGGAATTCTGGAAGGATATGGATGAAGATAGGTATAGGTTGGAGAGCTGAGAGTGAAACATGGTGGGAAGAGACAAACGATGGGTGGTGAATGGTGAACAGTGAACGGACATAAACAAAAAATAATCAACATATTTCAGGCATGTCATCTCCCACAATTGCAGATAAAATCATCAACTTTAATAAATCTCTGAAGTTCAAGGGCAAGCTACCAAAAAATATCCATATTATGAATCCTTTTGAAGAGAATCCTGAGGCGATGGAGGTTTCTTCAAAATTTTATAAAAAGTATTATGAAGACAGGAAAACGCGTAAACTTATTCTTGGAATTAACCCCGGCAGATTTGGAGCGGGAGTAACGGGCATTCCTTTTACTGACACTAAACGCCTGCAGGATAAATGCGGATTGGAATGGCATGGGCATCCAACCCACGAGACTTCCTCCGTATTCATATACGATATGATTGAAAAATATGGCGGTGTTCATTCCTTCTACAAAGGTTATTTTATTAATTCAGTCTCTCCTCTTGGATTTGTAACAAAAGACGAAAAAGGAAAAGAAAAAAATTGTAACTACTACGATAGTAAAGCGTTATTGCATGGAGTAGGAAAATTTATAATTGCTTCCATAAGCAAAATCATTGCTCTCGGCGTTGAAACTGAGATTTGCTATTGCCTTGGAACGGGCAAAAACTACAAATACCTGGTTTCGCTCAATCAAAAAGAAAAAATTTTCAATACCATTATTCCTCTCGAACATCCAAGATACGTGATGCAGTATAAGCTTAAAAAAAAGGAATACTATATTGATAAGTATTTGAAGGCATTATGTGGATGAAGTAAAATTAGTTATGCAGTTCTGCAGGCCGCCTGCCGAAGCGCAAAAAAAGGGACCAGGCCCGCCTCCCGGCTTCACTGTATCCCTTTTTTACCTAACCTACTCTATCTATGAAAAAACCTAAACTGTATTGACAATTATTAAAAGAAATAATAAGCTCCCAGCAGTATACGGTTGTTAACAACCATTTTGGTATTTTGTGGAACTCCAAGCTTATCAAATGAATCTCCGTAAGCTGCTCCTGTGCGCTCAAGCTCCAAAGCAAAACGTGTTTTGTTGCTATTCAGAATGATCCTGGGAGATATTCTGTACAGACTGGCTATGTTTGATCCCCTTGTGTATCTGGATATCTGGTTTAAATTCTCAATCTCCCCATTAGCTCCCAAGTTCTGCGAATAGCCTGCAAAAAGACCAAATTGGAAATTTTTTCCATTGGTATGAACATCTGTCCAGGCCGACATATTGTTCATTGTGGTATATTCCTGATAATCTCTAACCGGATCGGGATCTGAGCTTCTTTTCACTGCAAAGCCTCCAATCATTAATCCATCATATCCATTTTCTGCATAGGTTCCCTGGAATTTAAAAGTTAATGGAATTGTGATCATTTTTATGAATCCCTGGGCAATTATACCGTCTACTTTTTGCCGGGTTTTAAAAAGGCTGTCGGTTTGAAGTCTGGGAACTACATTCTTATAGGACATTCCCAGACCGGCTGTAAATTTCTTATCGGATGAACGATAGAGCAGTCTTCCCATTATTTCAGGCACTGCTGAATTTCTAAGCATTTGGGAACCACCCGGACATGAGAAATCCCTTTGCGCAGCAAATGCTCCAGTCAATTTAAGAGATCCAATGTTATGGCTGAGTCTTATCTGGGGATTTCTGCTGAAAAAATGGAATGGAACGCCGGTATTAAAAGAAACTGTCCCTGGAAAACACTCTGCATTGAACATCAAATGCCAGGTTTGCCCCGTCAATAATTCCGTTTTTTCCCAGCTCAGTTTCATAAATGCATGTCGAAGACGAAATCCATTAATATCGGAATTGGTATGACCGAAAAATGCTCCCTCGATCTTTCCGGAAGTCTTGGCGCCAAAAGCATCCGGTCCGGAAATGTTGCCACTAAGGCGTGTCTGAATAGACAGGAAATTGAAAGAAGGTTGGGCGTTTATATCCTCACCTGCCTTATCCGGCTGTTCATTTGCAGGATATAACAGCAAATGCCCCTCTCTGGCAGTTACGGTTTGTCGGCTGTCAAAGAAAAAGTCATTTTTAACAAAACCGGTGAACTTTATACCGTAAGAAGACTCTTCTTCCTGTGCAAAAAGGCTGACGCCGAAGACAATGAATGTCATCAATAGGATGAATAATGATAAAATCTTCCTCATCGTTTTTCGTTTTTCGTTTTCCGTTCTATTCAAAAACTGGTCTTTACAGGTTTCCTTAACAGGACGCTTTTATTCAATGGTGCCCGAATTTGGAATCCAAGTGCTTAAACAAAAATAGAATAACAGGAAAAACTGAAAAAGAGTGATTCACCTGTTTTTAGCGGCAAAATACTTTATGGAAAGCAGGTGGAAATACGGGGAAGAAAATGTGAAGTTGATCAGTCTTATGCCTATTTTTCGCAGATTTATTTCGGAAAAGGGGTGCAGGTGGACCTGATTATATTTCTTCTGCTCACCGTTCAATACCACTCACTCACCTCGTCTACTCCACCGGCCTCCACTGCATAAGTAAGCCTGAACAACCCAGAAAATTTCTTTTCACCTCGGGGCTGGCTTCATGAGCCAACACAGAAAGTTCAATCATAATCCGCTGGGTTTTTTCGATGTTCACAGATAGATCGTTGGAATAATTATCTTCTTTATTATCATATAACAGTTCCCTGGATACCGGATCAATAAGTTTAAAATGAACCGGATAAAATTCTTCACTGGTACAAAAGAATAATTTATATTCCCGCTCTCCATAGAAGATCATACTATAAATGAGTTTATCTCCATAGCCTATAACATTACTTCTGGATTGACCGTCATATTCAAATTTTGGACCGGCATATTGTTGACAGGGACCGTAAAGATGAAATTTTTTGCAATCCTGTGCTTCAAGTTTTGAAGTACTAAGGAAAATAACCAGGATTCCGGAAAACCATATCCATTTCTTCATATCCATTTTTCCTCCCTAGTTTTGAGTTATGTTGGTTCGAATTTCCGTAATCTTATTTCTTAATTGCACAAAGTCCTCTTCTGTAAGTTTCTTCTCCTCGCCCCCCGTTATGGATATTGTATTGCTTGAATCCTTTGTTACTTTCGATTCGGTGGTCATAGTTTCAAGTTCCTCAAATACCTCACTTATCTCAAGTAAATATATTACAATACTGCTTACATTGGGATCATTGCTTGTGGCCCTCGCTCGCTGAAGCAGGTTATTCATAGGATGCCTCAGTTCGGTAATATGCTGTAAAACCGGATGATCTTCTTCGTATTCTTCAACAGATTGAAGTGCAATATACATGGCTTCAATATAAGCACCGGCAGAAACAAGAGCCATAGTACTTTGCATCTCTGCTTCTTCCAAATGTTCCAGGGTAGTGAAAAACATGTCCCTGCTGATGTTCAGCAGAGAATCCCTGATGCCTAAATTTTCTTCTGTCCTTTCCAATAAAGATTCATAAACCTGAGGACTAATATTGACCTCTCTGCTCATGCTTTCAAGCGCTTCCAGGTAATCCATAGATTCCTGCTGCCTTTCAAAAACCAAGGAATAAGCAAAATCGGTAAAATAGATTCCAAGGTTAAGCGCTTTTGCCCGTGAGGTTAAATACTCATCTTTTTTATTCACCGGATTTAATAAGTCAGGATAAAAAGACATGTCAATACTGTAGAACCTTTCAAGAACCTCTCCTGGTGCCGGAAACAGATAGATAATGGATTCATCATCTTCTCCGGCTGCCGAATATGCCTGAGAGTCTGAAGCCCCATCAGTTTTCAGACTGCCTTTTGATTTTTCACCTCCACCGGTGCATGAAAGAAGCACCGAACTGGCGATAATAAAAACAATGACCGGAATGGTTATACTTTTCATACTTTTTATTTTTTATTTATACTCTGTTGTAAAAATGTATTATCTGGATTTGTCAGGCATTAGACTAAAATGTTTAATTTTTCGTGTATTGATTCGTTCAATGATAGTTTTAATGGCTTTGAAGTAAAGTGCTACATACAAAATCGAAGACATAGTCCAAATTACCAAAATATTAAACCATAAGGTATCCATCTCTAAGTTAAATATTCTTTTAGTTCCGGCATAAAAATGAGCCCTCCCGTTCTTTGCCACAGGAGGTTGAAAAACCGGAGCATCCTTCCTTACCAGCATATTATTACCTGCAACAAGTTTTCGAAGGTTACGGGAATTTAACACCAGATCTTTGATACTTTCATTCTGGTAGTTCTTTTTTAAGTCCACAATATCCGCTTCACTCATTCCATTTTCCAGAAGGGCCATCACGACCTGATCACCTTCGTAATTCAATTTCCTGATTCGATCGGTCATCTTTTTCTTTTTCCTGAGAAGATACATTTCCAGCGTCTTCAGCTCTGGATCACCAGTTTCCATTAGCTTATCATCCAAATTATACCCCACTATCAGCAACGAATTCCGAATAGTTTTCAGACATTTTTCGGCATAAATTTCATTCTCCTGATCCCGGAATTTTATATAGTCTCTGATTTGATTTAATACCTCAGGGATAAAAAAATTCACTTCATAAACCAGATTGGCCTTTTCCTTATCAATGTGATTAAAATTTTTCTGGTAATCGTTGTTCAGGAACTGATTAACAATGAGCGCTTCATAAGCCCACCTGGAAGCCATTAAATCACCTGCTAAAGGTACAAATTGTTGTGAGGATACCTTATAATGGAGCTTATCATATTCCACAATGACTCCGGCAAGCAAAATTAAAGGAATAAGGATGAACGGAATATTGATATAAACAGCGATCAAAGACTTTAAGCCCGAAGAAATATTTAATCCAAGCAAAACAGCAAAGGAAGCGGTTGAAAAAAGGACTAGCCAGTATTCAAAATTAAGGCCTTTGATCTCAAGGACAGCGTTTCCAATAATTACAAAAATGCCCATTTGGAGAGCTGTAAGAACAAAAAGAAAGAGTATTTTTGAATTTAGATAAGCCATCCGGCTCAAATTAAGGAAAGATTCCCTTTTCAAAACAGGTCGATCTTTTATAATTTCATCAGCACTAATAATAAGACCAATAAAAAGTGCTACAATAACACTCATAAAAATATAAGCAGGCAAATTTTCATTTTCTGAAAAAATATAGTGAGCCGTAAGATCGTTTCCCGATTCGACATTTTTCGTAAAAAACCCAAGAATTAATCCAAGCAAAGGGGGAATGATCAGGGCAAAAAGCACAAATTGCAAGTCAGATATCTTGGCAAGAAAATTCCTGACGCTATAAATCTTGAATTGCTTCCATCGGGAGGGATTGTTATAGGAAAGAGTGGGAATGGGATCGGGAGAATTTTGATTTACGGAATTAACCTCAGATTCCCGGTAAAACCGGTACCATTCTCCGGGTGACAATGAGCGTTCGAGAGTGTACTCCCCATATTCATTCACCTTTTTTGATTCAATAATCTTGAGAATGTCTCCGGTTTGTATGTTACCGCAGGATTCACATTCAATCTCTTCTTTGTCTGCCCGTTTAACCACGTTTTTCAGATAAGAAAAAGCATTTACCGGATTCCCGAAATATACCGGATAGCCTCCCTGATCCAGAATAAGGATCTTATCAAACATCTTAAACAAGGAGGAAGAGGGTTGATGGATATTCACCATCACAATTTTTCCCTGTAAGGTCAGCTCCTTTAATAAATCCATTACATTTTCCGAATCGGTGGAAGAAAGTCCTGATGTGGGTTCATCCGAGAACAAAACATAAGGTTCTCTAATCAATTCAAGCGCAATGTTCAATCGTTTTCTTTGCCCACCGCTGATTTTTCTTTCTGTAATGCTCCCTACTTTCAGATCCTTGATATGATGAAGATCCAGGCGCATCAGCATTCTATTTACCCGTTCCCGGGCTGTTTTAGAACTAATTTGTCCAATGCTTAAGAGACTTGAATAATAAAGATTTTGAAATACGGTCAATTCAGAGATCAATAAATCCTCCTGGGGAACATAGCCGATTATCTTTTTCAGATCCTTGTTATTTTGATGAATGGAATGACCATTGATAAGGACCTCCCCGCTATCCAATGGCAGACGACCGTTTAACATATTCATCAGGGTGGTTTTCCCTGAACCACTACCCCCCATTACACCCACAAATTCGCCCGACCCAATGGAAAGGTTCAGGGGTTGAATTCCGTTTTCAGAATCTGAAAATGTATATTTTATGTTTTTTGCCACAAGAGAAACCTTATGCTTCAGGTCCTTCTTAAGGAAAGCCGATTCAATCTTATTGAAATATACCGGCTGAAGATCCTCTCCACGAATTGAGGAACCTCTGGGAAGGATATATATGTGATCGGAAAATAGAAGTTTTCCGTTTAATTCCAGCTTTCGCTTCCCCTGGTAATAAAAAATAATGATGTTTGCCTGTTTAATCCGGAGAAAAAATAATTGCCCTTTAAAATCAGGAGAATACAAATGATTAATATGGGTAAACGGAAAAGTATTCTCATTATTTAAAATCAGGAGGCATTCTTTATCCCGGATCTTATAGAACTGGCCAAGTAAAAAAAAGCGACAGTTCTCATACTCCACAGGATCGATATGCATCCCGTCAGAAATTGCCTTTACGGCATCACCAACAGTCTGTCTGAAGATTTTTTCAGAACCGGAATAATCCTCGAAAAATTTTGAAAACCGAATAAGGCTGAAGAGTATCAGGTAACGGTCTTTAACCGGAAGCTCATTGTTAATCTGATTGCACAGAAAAATAATTTGTACAGATAAAGAAGTTGTTCTTTTCGTCTCAGATTTGGCTCTGAATTTTGCAAACAATATAAACTGTTCATCGAAAATTCCCAATGCATGTTCAATTAGTTTATGACTGAACTGGGTTTTCAGAAAAGATTCCACAAAATTCCTGGATAGTATACCGGCGGCCTCCTTATTTAGGTTCGCAAGTATAGCAAACAATTTCATTAATGCATTTAAGGTGGCTTCAGTCATAAATAATCAACTCAATTTAAGCCGGATCAAAAATCCTTTATCAGATTTCCTTAATATCCAATGCAGCCGGAAACGCAAGGCGAGTGAAAAAAGTCCCGTCTCCATTACTCTCAAAATGTACTTCTCCATGATGTGACAGGATGATCTCCCTTGAAAGAATCAGTTCCAAACTTGAATGATTTTCGTTACTCTGTTTGTCTCCGGTAAAAATTTTATTCAGATTATTCAATTTGGTTTGGGAAAATCCGGAATTTCGCACCTGTACATCCAACCAGACGGTGTTATCATTTTTACCGGTGGTGAAAAACAATTGGCCACCTTTTTGGATATTATTTATCAGGTTCATTACCATTATGCCAAGGCAACTTAAGAGCAAATCATAATCCCCTTTTACATAGGCGCCGGTGGACTCAGGATCCAAACTAACCCTTATTTCCGATTCTTCAAAGGCATTTTTTTTTGCAATAAAGGTAATCTCAATTAATTCCCTAAGCGACACATCTTTTTTCTCTAATTCCTGGCTTTTATCCTGTATTCTGGACAATTGATTCGTAGCAAATGAAAAGCTTTCAAGTCTGGACACAGAAATATCAAGTAAGCTCAGGAGCTCTGTAATATCTTTTGAATCCACTTTATCTTTAATCATATGGACTGCACTCATGATCTTATTGATAGGTGATCTAATTTCATTGGTCATCATGCCAAGAAACTGGGTTCGGAACTTATCCAGTTTTAACAATTCCCGATTGGCATTTTCCAGGTCCTTCAACATCTTTTCATTTTTTTTGCGCAACCGGCCAAGTTCAATAGCACGGTTAATAGCAATACGCATCTCCTTAGAATTAAAGGGCTTATGGAAATAGCCGTAAATTTTCCCCCTGTTCACTGCTTCAACCAGTGATTCGTAATCGGTATAGGCGGTTAATATAAATGAAAGAATGTCGGGATATTTTTCATTAACCAACTCCAGGAATTCATTTCCCGACATTACCGGCATACTCTGATCCGATACCACCACTGACACCTTGTGATTTTTCAATATTTCAAGACCCTCTTTGGCTGAAGAAGCAAGCAATATATGATAATCATTTTTAAAAAGTTCTTCAAAAAGAAGCAGGTTTGAATCTGAATCATCAACGTATAGAATTGTTGAATCCTCTTCTCTATCAGTAATTTTCATGGTTTATGAAATATTATCAGTTGCTGCCGGATAATGACCGGATTCCATATTGAATACTCCCTGTTTTATTACGTAAGCCTTCACACAAGGGTTTACTTTATTATATTGTATGCAGTAATTTTTCCCTGATATCTTCTACCATCTCCCCAATTCTTACCAGCTGCTCTTCTCCAATGACTACTTCGGTATAGCTATTATCAATAATTACGAGTCTTCCATTTATTTCCTGTGTCTCAGGCTCCTTATACTGGTATTCAATTTGAACATTATCATACTGTTCTTTCAAATCGTACATGCCGTTGAGAACTCTGGAGAAATATTCTTCATCTTCGTATGCCGAAAGAATTAACATGATTTGGTCCAGAATCATCTTTTGTTCCCCTATTCTCTCAATAAGATCTTTATTGGGTTTTTCGCTTACCACGCTTGAAGCCAGATATAAACTTTCGATCCAGGTTCCTGTAACAATCAAAACGCTTAATTTACTTCGTTTTTGTTCCCGGAGATAGCGGTCCATTTTTTCGAAGCTCATGGTTGAAATATAAAGCAGGCTATCGAGCTTCCTGGAATTTGAAGCGATTCTTTTTATGGTTTCGAAATCAAAAAAATGCCCAACCTTCAGATCATCAGCCAGGTTTTTGATGGTTCTCAGATAAGAAACAGCCACATGTCCCTTTTCATAAATATTGATATAACCGAGATCTCCGGCATAAATTCCCATGGCCATGGCTTTTTCGGTGTCGAAAGAATATAGATCTGCATTTTTTACCGGATTCAAAAGATCCTGATTAAACCTTGAGCCCGATTCTTTTATCAGAGTGGATATTTCAAGTGGTGAGGGCAAGGACTGAATAATCTCATGCATCGATTCTTCTGAGATGGATAATTCGTTTTCATCCATATTCTGAGAAAGCAGAGCATCTATATCGTTGTTATCTGTATTCTCCTTGTTCTTACAGCCAAAAAGAAAAAAACCGGTGAGGAAACAAATAATGATTTGATTTTTCATGGTTCGTTTATTTAATTCGTTTTTTTTTTAATTAATTCTTTTTAAATCCCAGTATTGTTACCCCACAGCCACCTTTCGACCCCTCAAAAGTAACTTCTATATAATATACTCCGGTAGCAGAACAGGGATAAATGATGTCGGGATAATACTTCCCTGTTTTTTTGTTATAATTGCTTACAATAAGCTTACGATTCCTGTCATAGAGATTAACAATCAACCGCTCTCCTTCAATTTGCTGGTCACAGCCTATAATCATATAAGTTGAACCTTTCGAAAAAACATAGGAAAATTCTTTCACATCTGTTTTTTTCATCTGGGTATTAAATGCTTTAATGAAGGTGAAGGTCTCCAGTCCCGATGCGCAATTATCCAGAAAGGTATCTGAATCGCACTGGGCAAAGAGATT
>CAZQOV010000021.1:0-28908 GCA_964595055.1 uncultured Bacteroidaceae bacterium
ATTCACAAGTGGAATCTATTGTTTATAAACTGATCCCGCCTGTCCATTTGGGTAGGTAATATTATTGTAAGAATCAAGAATCTGTACTTCATACTTACCCATTAAAAACACCCCGGAATTTCCTCTTCCCTGTCCGCTTCCCTCCTTTTCTGAAGGAGTTCTCCACTCAACATGGAGCTGACAATCTCCGAAAGATTCCCGTGTAGCAATCGCACCTGATTTAGGGACAACCGTCATGATGCCATCTTGTATTTTCCAGCCGGGTTCTCCCCCATCAACTGAAATCCATTGTTTAAGATCTGAACCAGCGAATAAAACCACCGCATCGGAGGGAGGCTGGGTTCCTTCCCCAGGAACAACAACCTCCGGAACAGGTTCCCATACTTCAGTTTCCCCGGGTGGAGGAAGCTCTTGTGAATACCCCATATTGACTAATAAAAAAACAGAAGAAAAAACGGTAAAAAATTTCATTTTCATGACTAAACTAATAAGAATAGAATAATGTTCAACCTGAGTATACTATTTTGTAAATATAATAAGTTTTATTATTTGAGGATAGGGTTTTCCACGGAAAATTGCTTAGGGAATTTGGAGAAAAATATATCTTTTTTTACTTGTTGATCCATTTGAACACTAAGAATATTTTCTTGTTAATAAAGATTTAATAAAAATTTCAAGCCAAAAACCTTTATCCATTGGTTTAATTTATACTTTTATCTTTCAAAGAAAAACTCCATGACAAATCGTAGAGAAGGATTGGAAAATAAAACATTTCTGATTGTTGAAGATGACCCCATAAGTGCTGAATTCTTAAAAGAAGTATTTGAGGAAAAAAATGTCACACTCATTTTTTCAAAATCAGGAGAAGAGGCAATAGATATTGTTGAAAAAAATACCAATATTTCACTAATATTAATGGATATCAGGCTTCCTGGCCAGGATGGCCACGAAACAGTCAAAATAATTAAAAAAATAAATAATGAAGTCCAAATCATCGCTCAAACGGCTTATGCAATGAAAGAGGATTATGATAAAGCTATTAGATCAGGTTGCGACGACTATATTTCCAAACCCATAAGACCATCGGTTTTACTGGAAAAGGTTAAAGCCTTACTTGGTTAGCCGGATTAAAATTCCGATTTATCACATCCCTTATTGTTCTTTATTATAAAAATTTCTGTTCGCTCCTTACATGGCACTCTTTATAAATTCGCTAGCTTATGAACACAAGAATCTGCTGGACTCTGCCTAAATCGGCATTATAGTTTTTCCCTATTTGACTGAATCACAGGTTATTTCCTGCTTAGGTGTTTATTTAATGATTAAACTTTCCCCCACAATCAGAAGCCGGTAAGAAATCAGTGTAATCTGAAACCGTCCAATCTGAAAATGAATAGCCTGGACAATCCCAGATAAAAATCGATAAAAGAGAATGAAAAAATAAATGCTTTATTTAGAATCATTGAAAATAAAGTATATTTTTGTTCTTACGAAAACGAATGACACATATGAGATTTAGTCTTTACTTATATTCTTTTGCCATCATGATCAGTCTGTCCTCATGTAAAGATCCATCCGGTAAAATGGAAGAAAAAAGCGAGTCATCATGGAAACCGGATGTACGATATATTGAGGGAACTTCAGGCCTACTGGGGGAAGGAAGTATATGGGATCATGAACGGGAAGTTCTTTATTGGGTCGATATTCAAGGGAAACTATTGCATGGATATGACCCAGTTCATGGCAAACATACTTCCCTGGAATTACCTTCGACGATCGGAACCATTGTTCCCGAAAGTCATAACACGGTTATAGTAGCCTTAAAGGACGGAATATATAGAATGTTTTTAAATGCAGATTCCCTGGTATTTATCGCCAAACCCGCTTCATTAAAAGAAGAAGAAAGGTTTAATGATGGCAAATGTGATCCTCAGGGAAGGCTTTGGGTAGGATCCATGAGAGTTAAGGGGAATCCAGGGGATTCTTATCTCTATCAATACGATCCAAAAGAAGGATTCTCTGAAATGATTGATTCAGTCTCTATTTCAAATGGCATCATTTGGTCACAAGACAGTAAATTTATGTATTACATCGATACCCCTACCCGGAGAATTATGCAATATGATTTTGACCTAAAAAGCGGAATGATAAGCAATGGAAAGATCGCTGTGGAAATAAGTGATACATTAGGGCACCCTGATGGCATGACCATCGATGAAGAAGGAAAATTGTGGGTTGGCATGTGGGGTGGACATGCAGTATGCCGATTCGACCCGATGAATGGACAATTAATGCAAAGAATAGAGGTTCCGGCAAAAAATGTCACATCATGTGCATTTGGAGGAAAAAATCTGGATACGCTTTATATAACCACTGCCCGGTTGGGTATGAATGAAGAAGAAAAAAAGCAATATCCTCATGCAGGGGGGCTTTTTCAAGTCGTTCCTGGCGTAAAAGGTATCGAAGCAAACTTCTTCAAACCTAAATAAATCTTTTTCTAGGAAAACAAACCTTCCCCTTTTCATGGATACTGAAAATACGGGAATTCTGATATAAGCTATATAGCATAAATATTTCATACTATGATCAATATTGTATTTCTGGATGTCAAAACCGTAGGAGAGGTAGCAAATTTTCGTGTTCTCGAAAAACAAGGCAATTTAAAAATTTACGAAAATACAGATCCTGAAGAAGTTGTTGAACGTTGCCAGGGCTATGACGTAATAATCACGAACAAGGTGAAAATTTCAAGACAAATAATGGAACAACTACCCGATTTAAAACTTATTTGCATAGCCGCCACAGGAACGAATAATATAGACCTTGATTTTGCCAAAAAAAAGGGAATTGAAGTGAAAAATGTGAAAGGATATTCTACCGAATCCGTTGCTCAGCATACCTTTTCCATGTTATTACACCTGGTAAACCGACCGGGATACTATGACGATTACGTCAAGTCGGGGGCCTATGCAAAATCGGATATCTTCACTCATTTCGGTCACCCTTTCTGGGAATTGAATGGTAAAAGACTAGGAATAATCGGACTTGGGACCATAGGCCGAAGGGTAGCACAAATAGCCCAGGGCTTTGGGATGGAGGTAGTCTTCTATTCTACTACCGGAAGAAACAACAACATTAACTATAAAAGATTTGATCTGGACACCTTATTATCAACCTCTGATGTGGTAAGCATACATGCCCCCTTCACCGAGCAAACCAAAAATCTTATAAATTATGAAAACCTGAAAAAAATGCGTTCTTGTGCAATTATTCTGAATACCGGAAGAGGTGGAATTGTGAATGAAAATGATCTGGCAAAAGCCCTGAATCAAAATTTAATCGGAGGAGCCGGGATAGACGTAATGGAAAATGAACCCATCAATCCGGATAATCCATTACTGAAGATTTATAACCGGGATAAAATATTAATTACGCCTCATGTTGCCTGGACAAGCATTGAAGCACGACAAAAACTTATAGAAAAATTAAGCGTGAATATTGAAAGCTTTCGGGAGCGTTTATAATTATATCCTTAACTGAAAACCCATTTTTTTATCCGGTGTGATTATTACCCGGTATTATCGTTGCAAAATTGCCTCTTTTTCTTTTTGCAGGAAATCCGGGTAAATAATCCTGGTATTTTTTAGTGATTCTCTCAGTTTTATGTGGTTTTTCAATTAGGTTCCCTCATCCGGAAAGTTTTTCACCATAACGAATCAGGAGGTCCCGGGTAGCTATTATCCCTTTATCTTCATCAAGCTGCTGGCCGCTGTATTCAATTCCTATATAATCCCGATATCCCGATTCTTTGATAATTTTCAACACTTTTTCAAAATCCGTACTCACCTCATTTCCTTCTTCATCAAAACGATTCGACTTTGCACTTACGCCTTTTGCGTAAGGCATCAATTCTTTCATTCCCTTGTATTTGTCATACTCTTCCTTATTGCTAATGCGGAAATTTCCAAAATCTGGCAGGGTGCCACAATTTTCCATTCCAACATTTTCCATTAGGGAAGCAAGCCATTTCCCATTGGAAGAGTAGCCCCCATGGTTCTCAACAAGAACATTGATATCATAATCGTTGGCAAATTCTGATAATTTCCGCAAGGACTCAGTAACCGCATCGGCTACTTCTTTTTCAGTACCATTTCCTCTTGCATTTACACGAATAGAATGACATCCAAGAAGTTTGGCAGCTTCTACCCAGGGAAAATGTCTTTCGACTGCTCTCATTCGTTTAGGGTAATATTGCTCACCCAAATCCCCCTCCTTATCAATCATAATTAGAAGACTCTTCACCCCGGCATCGAAACAGCGTTGCCTTAACTCTTGAATATAATTAGACTTAGCACTAGGGAAAAATTGATTGACATATTCAACCGCTTCGATCCCAAAATTCTTCCGGGTATATTCCGGGAAATCAAGGTTTTTTAATTGCCCTGAAAACAGCTTTTTTCTGAGTGACCATTCAGCCAATGAAATATCAAAAAACATTTCCCCATCCCTTCCGGCAAATAAACTGTTTGCAGAATAGGGATAAAATGAAAGCCCTGCCGCAGAAAGAGTTATTCCACTCAAAAAATTTCTTCGATTCATATCCTAAATGTTGAAGTGTTTGCTATAATTGTATTCTGTTGCCCAATAAAAATAATATCCTGATTACATGAGACGGATTAAGGGCTCTTTTTAAAAAAAGCCTGTTTATCTTCTAAGGTTCTGCCTCAATGGTTATATTCCCCCCCTGCCCGGAAAGAAATGAATCCTGTTTCTTTTCCTTTCTCACTTTTTCTATCCTATTTGAGTTCAAAAAGAGGGAAAGAAACAGAAACAGGAATATTATTATTTAGTGATAAAGCATAATTAATCTACACTGAGGTCTTTGATCATAATATCCCTGAACCAAACATCGTTTCCATGATCCTGAAGTCCAATGTAACCCTCAACATACTTACCGAACTCAGGAAAATCTGCGAATTTGGAATTTGCAACCATTTCTTCCCAGTCAGGTGTTCCAAGATGATATTCCACAACCACTTCTCCATTTTGCTTATGGATAACGGTACCCTGATAAACCATGATCTCTACTGAATTCCATTCTCCGGCAGGTTTTGTATTCTGAGGCTCTGCAGGGATCAGATCATATAAAGATCCGGCCTTGCGATTACCATTCTCACCCATATTCGCGTCAATGTGTCTTTCATTATCCAGAATTTGCATTTCAGGGGCAGATTTCCAAATTGGTTCCCCTTCCAATTCTCTGGCTAAATAAAAAATTCCACTATTCCCTCCTTTTGAAATTTTCCATTCAAGTTTCAGATGAAAATCTTTGAATTTTTGGTCATAAATGATATCACCGCCTTTACCCCCGGCTTCACCCTGCCCCGATCCGATACATCTAAGCGCCTGATCTTCAATTACCCATCCCTGTTCCGGAAAGGTCTCTTTATTATAATTTCGCCATCCATCAGTACTTTCTCCATTAAACATTACAATCCATCCCTCTTCCTCAGCGGAAGCTTCCTGTGAAATCTCTTCCTGAGCTTCCGTTGTCTTAGCTTTATCCTCTGCCTGTTGCTTACAGGAAATACTAACGAAGCTTCCTAAGATTACGGCAAGAAAAATAAAAAGAAATGATTTTAGGTTTTTCATAGTCAATAAATTTTTTAATAATTAATAGGGGATTTTTGCGCCCATAAATTTCCGTAAAAAAAACAGATAAACCAAATAAAAAAAGTGCCCAATTCTAAATATTTCAATAGTCTTAATTACCGAAAAATGTCCTTTTAAACTTTTTTTTCATCCCGTCCTTCCGAAACAGCTTTGGAAAAAATCAATCTTCATTTACAACAGATGGTCCTGAAATCATTAGTATCTGTACTTATGATGGGTATCTATCTCCTTAATTATCGGATAAGAATTTGTTGGCCTCGAATTCATCCTGTCGGATATTGTAGATTATATGGGATAAGCTAAAAAAATTTAGACTGAAACGGTAAGAAATTAATAAAAAATACGTAAATTGGAGTGCTTTCATCTATCATTAGGTTAATTTAGGGTTAGCCTGAAATAGGAGGTGCATATTCCGATATGCACCTTTTTTTCCTACTTCAGGTATCATAAGGTATTTAAGTTATTTCACAGGCTAATCTTAAAAAAAATAAAATTTCATAAGATTAATGCATTCCAATTTTATAACTTATACAACCTTATAAATGTTAATCTGCATGGATTTATTTCAACCATAAGAAACCTAACCACCATGAAAAAAACCATACTGTTTCTTATCACTATGGGTTCAATTTTACTGTTAAAAGCACAAGATTATACTAAGCTTCAAGAAAGAGCGAATTATTTCTACGAAAATGAAGAGTATGGTATTGCCATCAGGTTGTATGATTCTTTGCTCAGTAAATTTCCCGAGAATACTTTATACCTTACCCGAGTAGCTGATAGTTATAAGAATACGGGAAATATTAAAAAAGCGATTTCATTTTACAGGGAAGCTTTGGCAACCGATAATTTTGCTTCGGATGCAATGTTTGGACTTGCTTCCATTTATGACGAAACCGGGAACATGGATAGTGCAATTTATTTTTTCAGGAACTATATTAACCTTCATCCTGATTCCCCAACTGGCTATAACAGACTGGCTATATCATATATGAACATGCAAGGCTTTAAGGATTCTGCCATTAGGGTATCAAAAAAAGCCATAGAAGTAGATCCGGATAATCCACGCTCGTATTATGTCAATGCCATGGCCTATTTAAATAGTTCTCTTCCTGTTGATGCAATTATTTCAGCCCAGAAAGGACTGGAATACGATAGCACCTATGCTCTTTTGTATATGCCTTTGGGAATTGGATATCTCCAAAGAGGTGATTATGAAAAAGCGTATGATTTTTTGAAAAAAGGAAAAGAGAAATCAAATGAAAAAGAAGTCTTCGTTGAATACATGAGTATATCAAGACTATACATGAATACCGACAAAAAGAAGATCGAACCTGAGGAGAATAACAGGGTATATTTTTCACGGATCCATTCCAAAGATCTTGAAAAATTAGTAAAAAATGTCAGGGATGAATCCAGTGATTATCATTATCCTGACTTACTCGCAAAATTTAATGACCATCCCCTGGATTTTCAGCTTGACGAATTTTTCATGTTATACCTTGGGTTCACAACCGATAAAAACTACACGCCATATTTTCCTGAAAATGATGTTCTCGACAGGCTTTGGGAAAGCCAAAAATACCAGGAATACCTTAACGAGGCGAGAATATACCTGCTTGAGCATCCGGTAGATTATCACATTTACCATAAAATGGCCAGTGTAGCAGATTACCTGGGTCTGGAGAAATTGTATTATGAAAGTTTATATCGTTATCAGGGATTTCTCAGGGCATTAATGGCGTCCGGAACCGGAGCATCTGTCAAAGAAGCAATGGTTATCTGCTTTCCCTGGCATAAGAATAGTATAATGTCAGAATTAGGGTATAGCATACTTGATCAAACCGTCATTAAAGTTAAAAATGAGGTTTATGAAAGGGTTACAGCAGCAGATGCTTTAGGAAACAAAAAAGACCTTTATTTTAATATATCCATTCCATATCATGAACTTGAAAGTGTTCTGGATCGGGAAAAAGGCAACAATTAAAAAAATTCTGTTAATTCCCACAGGTCTTTCACCATCCTGGCAGGCAATTGCAATTCATCTTCAGGCAAAGATTTATGATATTAATTTAGCCATATGTTTTGAATCCCAATTTTGTGGCTTGGCCTTATATCATTAGGTATACTCTGGGCAACATGAATAATTCTGTTGTGGTTATTATTTTTTGATCATTTTTACGTCTGTCATTTCCCAAAATGCAACCTGATCTTACTTAAAAGTTCATTTGCTTCAATAGGTTTAGTAATATAATCATTACATCCGGTTTCCATGCATTTTTTTTCATCATCACTCATCACGTATGCAGTTTGAGCTATTACAGGCAAATTACAGTTTTGGTTTCTCAATCTTTTCAGCACCTCTAAGCCATTCAATTCCGGCATCTTAATATCCAGAAGAATCATGTCAATGCTTGCATTTGCAGATACCATTCTCAATACCTCCTTACCTGTCTGTGCATGAAGCAGTTTTGCACCGGTTTGATCCAGGATATGTCTTAACAACTCATAGTTTGATAATTCATCTTCCGCAACAAGAATTGTTTTCCCATGAAAAGTGTAATTATTTTTATTAACAGGTGTGTTTGTGTTTTCAAATGAACTATCGATTGCCTTAATGTAAGGAATTTCAAAATAGAACTCAGTTCCCCGTTTCACTTCTGATTCGAACCAGATTTTACCATTAAGGGCATCGATAATTCCCCGGCTGATGGTGAGCCCTAATCCATTTCCTCCGCTGGATCGCATCACAGCATTATCTGCCTGTCTGAATCTTTCAAAAACGATATCACGGGAAGATTCGGGAATACCTGTACCTGTATCTTTGACAAAAAACCGGAGTCTTTCCTCCTCCATAATTTCATAACCAAATTCGATTTTTCCCTCATCGGTAAATTTATAAGCATTTGATATTAAATTGTATAAAACCTGTTTTAAACGGTTTTTATCGGAATAAATCAATGCTTTTTTCTGATCGAAAGGATGAGTCTTGCTCAACAAAACCGGCTGAGAGGTATATTTCTCATTTTCATCAAAGAAAATAAAAAGTTCGTGTAGTAAATCATTCAGGTTAAATACTTCCTTTCTGAGTTCAAACTGCCCCGTTTCAATCCTGGAAACTTCAATTAAATCATCAATAATGTTAACCAGGTATTTCCCCGAATCTTCAATGATTTTTATATAATTTAGTTTTTGTTCTTCAGTAACCTCTTCATACTTTAGCAGATTAGCAAAACCAAGAATGCCGTTTAATGGAGTCCGGATTTCATGACTTAAATTTTCGAGAAAGGCGGTCTTTAAACGATCCGATTCTTCGGCCCTTTCTTTCGCTATAAGCAATTCTTTTTCGGCTTTCTTTCGTCCGGCTATATCACTAAATATAACCTGTGCGGCAGGATAACCATGAAAGGTGATAGGTGAGGATGCAATTTCCAGGATTAACTTCTGGCCTTTCAGATTTATAAAAGGAAGTTCCCTGTGGCCTTCAATTTTTTCTCCATTGTATAGCTTTTGCATGCGCAGTAAAAGCTCTTCTTTATGTTCAGATTTAATATGATCCACCAATTTTATTCCCAGAAAACCTCCATCTTCACTACCTGTAATCAACCTTGCTGCTTGCCGGTTATGATAAAAAACCCGACCTCTCATATGAACCAATATTCCATAGGGAGAAGATTCTGATAGTATGCGGTAATTATTTTCACTCTCTTTTAGGGTTTGAAGTGCCACATCCTTCTCTTTTTTCATCAATAGGCGTGTCATGGTGGACTGAATAACCGGTATAAGGCGGTAAACATTTTCCTTAAGAACATAATCCCATGCTCCTTTTTTAATAACATCTACCGCTATCTCGTCAGAGAGATTACCGGTAACCATGATAACCGGGATGTCTGGAAAATTCTCGCGTGAAAGCTGGATTACTTCCAGACCATGAAAAGAAGGGAGGGAATAATCGGTTAAAATGAGGTCGATTTTCTCACGTTTTAGCACCAGGAGAAATTCCTCCTTTTTGTCCGTTCTATACATCACTTCAACAAGCTCTCTATCTTCCAGGATAGCTTTAACCATTTCAAAATCAGTATGGTTATCCTCCACATAGAGTATCCTGAGTTTTTTCATTCCTGCAATAATTCTTTATTTAACCCTTATGAGCCTTATTTATCATCAATTACCTGTTAATCTGCTTTACATAAAGACGCTTTATCCAGGCTTCATGGCCTGTAAAAGCAAAACCTCCTGAGTTGGTAAACTCTGAGGGTTCCTGTCAGGGAGGCTTTGACTTAGATCATTTTCATCCATAATTTTTTTTTCCTGCAGCTCCTTCCCCCAAAAGCCTGTTCCAATCGATTGGCATTCAATTTTTGAAATAAAAATAGAAGACTGCACCTTTGTTGGGTTCAGATTCAGCCCAGATTTCTCCTTTATGTTTATTTATAATTTGTTTGACTGTTGCAAGTCCTATGCCGGTTCCTTCAAATTCATCCTCCGGGTGCAAACGTTGAAAAACCCCAAAAAGTTTATCCATATATTTCGGATTGAAACCTACTCCATTGTCTTTAATATACCAAATCGTTTTATTCTTCTGACAGGTCTTGCCAATCTCGATTGCAGGAGCTTTTTCACCATTTGTAAATTTAACGGCATTGGATACAAGATTATACCATACCTGTTTCATTAATCTGATATCTGCATTTACGGTTCCCAGACTGGATATTTTCCAGCCAATTGTTTTATCCGGATAATCAATTTCTACATCCCGAATTACCTGATGAACAATCATGTCCATTTCGAATACTTCCTTTTTTATCTGGCTTCTTCCTGTTCTTGATAATTGAAGCAAGCTGTTGATCAAATCCTTCATCTTTATAACAGAAGAAGTAATTGCTTGCAGATATTGATTTGTCTTGTTATTTTCTCCTTTATCCAATGATTTCTTTAAAAGGTCGGAAAAAGTACTTATGTGTCGTAATGGAGCATGCAAATCATGAGAAACAGTATAAGCAAAGGATTCAAGATCCTTATTCGCCTGTTCCAGTTTATGCGTGCGATCTTTCACCTTTTCTTCCAGCTCAGCATTAAGTTTTTTAATTTTTTCCTGTACATTCCGGTTTTGTACTTCTACCTTCTTCCTTTCGGAAATATCCCTGGCCGCAATCAGTTCTGAAATGCATTTTTGATTTATTAAAACGGGAGCAGATGATAATTCAACAGGAGTAGATTCTCCATATCTGGTAGAAAACAGGGTCTCCATCTGAAAGGTAGATAAGTCTCCGTAGGCTCGCCGATTCCAAAATTCTTCTATGCTGCCTTGAAGGTCCTGAGGTATGAAATCTCGTATATTGGAACCGATAATTTCTTCTTCAGAATATCCGGATGCTTTAATGCCTGCCGGATTAACAAAAATGATTTTTCCCTGAAGATCATGAACGATTATAAAATCCATAATGGTTTCAGCCATCAGGCGATAATACTCCTCAGATCTTTTCAGGTCCAGTTCTTTACGCTTCCTTTCTGTTATGTCGCGGGTTACCCCTATATAACAGTCAGGTTGACCATCCTTACCCAGAACTGTTTTGACCGAAACTTCAGTCCAAACTGTAGATCCATCCTTACAGGTTTGTTCAAGCTCTGTTATTACAGAAGGTGATTTACCCGGATTGCTATTTATTACCCCTTCAAATCCTGCCATGAGCTCTTCAACTGTCTTGAGTGAAGATGGAGTCAAAGTATCTGATATTGACTGCTTCATAACCTCGGAGGAAGAAAATCCCCTTAATTTTTCCACAGAAGGACTTACATACAAGAATTTTCCATTCCGACTCATCTTCCAGATAACATCATTAGAGTACTCGGTAAGAAGCCGGTATTTTTCCTGCTGGGCTAAAAGCTCCTGTTGGGTTTTTTTTATTTCTACTGATTTTATACTCAATATGATTCCGAGAATGACAAGCAGAAACGAAAACAAACTGTGAATAAGAAGGGCATAGAGATCTCCTCTGAACAAAAAAAGGTCAATTAAAGGTTGTTCATTGGAAAACATTTCTCTGTATAGGATAGCCTCCAACATCCACAAAAAAACAATGAGAATGAAAGTAAATCCCAGGTTTCTGATCCAGACATTCTTTACCATATTCTTCCCCAATAAGAGATTCGAAAGATATAATCTTTAACATCTCTGTATACTGATAAAACTCATAATTAGTTACCAGCGAATCTCGGTTTCTGACCTGAATTTAGCCTGGATTGTAGGAAATATGACTGTTTAGATTGAGTAAATATAATTTAACATAATAACAATCCCGTTAACCGGAAGAAAAGAATAAAGGAAATCCAACCCTGATTATTTTTCTATCCATTTCCTGGCAATCTCCATGTCTTCCAAAGGAAAATATTTCAAATCTCCTTTGATAAATGGATCTGCAATTTTTGCAATGGATTTTTCAGCTTTTCCCCCTCCTACTATTGCTGCTTTATCCACATTTTTGATATGTTTAAAATAGGTGATCACATCCTTCATAAAAGCTTCCGGTGTTATCCCATCTATATCCCCAATCAAAATGTAGAGTTTTATGGAAGGATGCTCTTTTTCCGTTTTTTCCAGAAGAGGATCGAGCATTTGATAATCAGATTTCTGAATTTTTCCTGATGCCTTAATGGCAATAATGTTGTCCTTTGTAAAATCCAATACCTTAAACATAATTCATAATTTAAAAATGAAAAATCAGAATACCGGAAGTATAATTGTCTTAATTTCCATTGCTTCTGTTTTTGAATGGCTTAGCTTCCGGTATTCTGATCAAAGAATTTTTCACCCTGTAAATATTCCCCAGAAAACTGCAACCACAAGAAAAAGCATTAGTACCCAAAAAAATACGCCGAGAACCACCCCGGCCGTATCGGTAGGCTCTGGTTCGGTTTCAGGTACTTCGGTCCGTGTCTCAACATACCTGCTACGTGTAGGAGTAGCAGCAGCCAACAGGAGGGCAAAGAGAATGATAACAAATAAGGTTGGAATCCAGGCCACATCATAATAAACGGGACCGAAGGGCTCCAGCCAGGCTTCAGCTGCCAGCCCTGCAAGTATTAAAATAAGGATGAAAGTCCAAAAACTCCCCCAGGGTCCGGTAGCTTTAAAAATGTAAAAAAACAAAATACCGATAAATATGGCTGCAATAAGGGTTAGAACAATTTCAAGTAAAGTCATAACAAAAAGATTTAGGTTTATTAGAATTCTCTTTGAATCAGGAAAAAAATATGCCACGATTCGCCCACTATTACTATACGATTGATTTACTGTACTTTGGTTACATAATCATTTTTTTTGTAAACCTAATGTTGGCAACAATAGCACATAGTCTGTGGCAAAAATTCTACACAAAAAAGAGGCCTGTCCAAAACAGGATATATTTTCTACCTTTGCTCGATCTTTCAAATTTTCTATTGAGTGATTAGATATGAAAATTGGTCTTTTTTCCGATACGCATGGATATTTTGATCCCCGCCTCAGGAATTTTTTTCAGGATTGTAATGAGATATGGCATGCCGGTGATATTGGAAGGATAGAAACTGCTGATGAAATTTCATCTTTTAAACCACTTGTTGCCGTATATGGAAATATAGATGATTCAAAAATACGATCGGTTTATCCCAGGCAACAGCGCTTCTGCAGGGAGGGCCTGGATATTTTGATGACGCATATTGGCGGTTATCCCGGCAGGTACCACAGCTCTGTAAAAGAAGTGATTAACCATTCCCCCCCTGATCTTTTTATCAGTGGACATTCCCATATTCTTAAAATAATAAAAGATAAAAAATCTGGCTTATTGCATATCAATCCGGGAGCTGCAGGAAAAAATGGATTTCATAAGCTTAGAACAGCCTTGCGTTTTTCTATTCTGGAAGGAAAAATTCACGAGATGGAGATCTGGGAAGTCCCCAGGTAATATCATCCTTATTGCATTTCCATTTCCTGCTGCATTTCTGCATTAAACCTTCTCAAAAATAATTGTAAACGCCTCTCCGGGGCCAGTGAATAAACGTATCCGGGTTCACCTGGTCGGGTTCTTAATTTTCTTTCCCTGGACTTAAGTTCAAAAATTATATTGTTAAAGGTTCTGTTAGACGATACTACCTGCAGAGAGCCCGGATTGTATCCAAAATAATACCATGTATTATCATCGAGCACCATATAAATATCGAAAAGATCTCCGGAAGCTCTTTTGGTTAAAGACATGATCACATTTACCTTCCGGTTTATCATTCTATCTCCCAATCTAACTACTCCTAGCTCACCTTGATATCGATAACTCCGGGCATACTGACTCCACCTGAGGTTTACATTGTTCAGAATAAGGGTTTTATTCATAGCTTCAGGGATATTCCTGTATTCTCCGTAAAGCCCAAGGTCCGCCTTAAGTCTCTCGGCTGCATCTGTCCCGATCATCTCGCTTAATGACTGCTGGTAAAACCCGTCGGTTAGATCCACGGGTTTAACCGCTATGCTATCCAGGTCATTAGCGAATACGGTAAGGGCTTCGTCAGAAAACAGAAAATCAAAGGACATCATCAATTTAGCAGCAAAGGTATCAGCGGCAATATTGTGAACCCCCTCTCCGAAACTTAACATTTCAATCTGGCCATAATCCGTCTGCAGATTTAGCTCTCCCTGGCTCTCCATAATACAATTATTTCGATCAAGGGCAAGGTAATTTCCGGTCTCGGATCTGTCTTTCAGTTTTTCAGCACTTGCTATCTCATATTTTTCATTCTCAGTATCAAATCTCAGGAAACCCTGTGAGCTAAAGATGAATTTATCGAAATAATCCTTTCTCATCGAGAAGAAAGTGGAATAAACATGAGTTGAGTCTCTGGTAATCATGGTTCCGGCATAGGTAGGTGTCATATCATATTGCACAGGTGTTTCATTAACCGGAATCATGACCTTATTGGGATCAATATTGGCTTCAAATTTTAACCATTGCTGTCCCATTTTACAATCATGTATGACTCTAGTCCCCCCTTTAAAGCGAAGGAACGGCTCCCTGGAAGCAAGAAATACCTCTCCCTTATATTCAAAATACGGACTTAGGGTAAAATTATCGGCTTTATCTATATTACCACTGGCAATGGTTTGACCTGAGGTATCCACATGGATATCTGAGAAATGAATTTTCTGGGGCTCTCCAGTAAGATCTACATAATCATAATCGGCACTGGCAGTATAATCATACTTTCCTTTTATGCTCACACTGGCATCATATAAATTATAATATTCATTTCGATAATCTGTAAGAATGCTGGCCTTCTGCAGTTGCCTCATATTTGCATTTTTCCCCACTGTCAATTTGCGATCTCCGGGAAAAATCCGGGCATCGGCAACCTGAATGTACGGCACCTCTGTGGCGACCAGTTCACTTTTTTTATAATCATATATAGCCAGGGGAGATACAAAATTCAAAGAATCCTGGCTTGGCAGAAGAGAATAATACCGGGGACCGAAAAGTCCATCCTCCGATGGTGCCGTTTCAATTTCTTTATTCAGTCCCATTTTGACATTTTCCTCCTGTATATTCCATTCAAAGAAGTCCAGGTTCGAAGAATATATAATCTCTGGAAATTCGACCAGGGTATAATCTTCATTTGCGTAGAACTGTCCTTTCTTTGATTCAAAGTCAATATCAGCCTTAACATTGGAAGTATTAATGGCAAGTTTATCAGATAATAAAGAATTTAGTCTAAAATCGGAGGTATCGGACTTGATCCTCTCGGCACCATATCGGAATTGATCCGATACGATGGCTGAAGTCACCAGATCCATATCTCCGTTTCCACTTAATCCATCAGGCTCGAGCAATAAATCCCCATGTAAAACTACGGTATCAGAGAACATGGTGAAGGGGGTATTCATCATATCAGCATAAAACTCATCCTCTTGAGTAAACCACTTTACTTTGTTCTCTTTAGAACTCACTTCCGGAAATTCGGTACCGGAAATTTGTTTCCTTATCATAAACTCCCTCGACATAGTCATCATTGAATCAGGATGAAATGTAAAATCATCTGAATAAGTTGTAGAAGTTAAATAATCGAGATGACCAGACCCTCTTAATCCATTGCTACTCATTTCAAGAGCATTATAGAATGTACCTTTTCCGTCATAGACAGGAAGCCCAATTTCAGGGGTATCATAGGCAAAACCAAGAGAATTGTCATCCCGGAGGGTTAGCTTTTGTTCAAGTGGAGGAAGCATACCCCCGGACTCAAATGTACCCACCAGTTCCATTCCCTGTCGCTTAAAATTATCCAGGCTGTCAAGCTCAAATGGATCAAGCTCAAAATACACTTCCCCTCTGTCATATACTCCTCCCTGAATAGAGGGATCATCGAAATAAACATAAGAAAATTCATTGCTTCTGAATACCGGATAATCCGGATTATCCTCAAGCCCGGATTTATTATCAGGTTTATCGATAAGAATTTCACCAGTAAGATCCTGGATCAGATTCGCAATATTGGTGATTTCCCTTGCTCCGGTATTTCGGTCGGTTGTCATCACCTGGACCCTTAAAGAATCAATATCCTGAAGATTCACCTTAAAACTATCATAACTGAAAAAGAAATTGGAACCATACATAGTAATCAAGCCAGCTTTAATGGAGCCATTGAACTGGAAATTTTTATTCCTTTTCATGACAATCTTATTGGCGGCCGGAACTATAACAACATTTTGAGAATCACTCAAAAATATATTGGGGATACCATAAATGGTCAGATCATTATTTTCAAGATTCAGGGTAGCATTCTGATTCGGGGCCTTTACATTTGACTCAAAAAGGATAACGTCAAAATCGGTTTTTCCCATGCTTGCTTCAATAAAATAAAAGAGCTTATCCTTCAGTGTGATCCGGTCTTTTTCATCATCATAAAAAATAAATCCCAGCCTTGACAACTTCATCATCTGATGCCTGACCTGGTAGTCAGGCCTGCCAATATTTCCCGAATATGCGCGGAGAGGGAATTCACGCACTCCATTGACCTGCCTGGAAAAATTATATAAGGAAATCAGTGGGTGGGCAAAATCTCTTCCCTGCAGCTCGGAGAAAAAATTATAGTTAAAAAAACGGTTAGACTCAAACTGGGCAGTCCCAATTGCGCGACCTATGGAAGGTTGAAAGTCAATGTTTTTTGTACCCCGCTTCCAGGAAAGTTCCTCGAAGTTCATATTTACATTGTGATAGGAATTGCTGTAAGGAACTCCTGAGGTGTATACTTCTTTTTTGGTTATTCGGATCTCATCCGAATCTTCAAGATACAAAAAATCAAGATCGGGATGATAAATAGAATCATTCTCCAGTAAAATGATCATTTCACAGCTGGTTGAACTCACGGAAGCCTCTCTGATCACTATATTCCGGGACTTTATCCTCATTCTGAGTGTATCCGATTCAGAGATCATCAGACTTGCAGGATCTTCATTCGTTCCGGTACCAACAAGCTTGGCTCCCTGCATTGAAAGTCCTCCGTGAAATTCGATTCCTCTAAAAAGATCGGGAATGTTATAAATACTTTGATAGGAAAAAAACTTTGGATAGGTCGCATTATCCGGATTTGCTATGGGCATTGCCCGTTCCTGCAGATACCCTTCAAGAGGGAAATCAAAATATTTCCGGTAAAAAAATTTAACCGAATCGGCTGTATATTGAGATCGATTGATCTCAATATCATAATTACTAAGATCAGCATATACCTCATCGGGTCGCAAACCTGCTCTTTCCCAGTTTACTCTTCCTCCCTCTCCCTTCCATTTTAGATGGATTAAGTTGTACTCTCCCGTTGTATTAAATATTTTAAGGGTATCTCTGTTGGAATAACAGGTCAGATCTACATCTTTATATTCAACTACTGGAAAATGATTCACCTTCTTAAACCGGAAATTATCATGGCTGGCTGTCCAATGGGTACCGGCAAGGTTGTAGAGACTGGAATCCCTGATGATGGCAAGAACAAAATTCATGGCCCTTTCAATCTCATTAAAGGTAACTTCAGAGCTTGCTACCAGATGATTATATGATTCAAACCATGCATCAAAATTTCTGGCCTGCAAGTCAGGATCAAACTGCTCAATGATGAGATCAAGGTAATTAACGAAAGTCGGACTTGGTCTCGCTCTCCTCCTTAACATATGATTGGAAGTCACTATCATTCCGGCCTTCTGCTCATAACTGAGAGAATCATATTTCCACAATGACTGAAACCTGTCGAGAAGGTATTCATCTTCCTCATCAATCCCTTTCATGAAGTCCTCAAACTGGATAATAAAATCGGAAGTGTCAGTGCTGAACTCCCGAATCTGCTGACTATATGCCGAATGGAAAACAAAAAAAAGAATACCAAAAGCTAATAACTTCCTCATTGCGACTTCACCAGTTTTCAATTCACGGACATGTTAGATTATGATTCAAAAAATCGCTCTATGTATTAACGATAGAAAGATTCAATAATTGAACAGAAGCAAATTTAATTTAAATGATTATTCTTTCTAAAAAAAGTTAATAACCATTTAAAGATATTTTCCCGGGATTGAGGAGATGTCTATTTCCCTCCCCGGGGTTTTACACCACCTGCAGAATATCCCAGGTAAAAGCTCTGATGCCCACATCTTTATTTAACAGGTCCAGTTTTTTAACACTTCCCAGTATCTCATTCACTTTGGTTTCATCTACAATGCAAAGTGTAGCTGAGTTTTGTTCGGGCCAGGTATGGGTTCCCAGGTGAGGGTCTCCATCAACCGAACCTCTTCCCAATACTGTTTCCCATTTCGTAAACCCTCTTACCCCCAGTTTATTAAGCATAAAATTGACTTTTTCTGAATGAGCCTGGTTATAAACTATTAATACTGCTTTCATTTAAAAAGGTTATTAAAATCTCCAATGAATCTTATTTTTTTAAGACTCATTGGAGAAAATTAACTACTAATTATCCATAAACTGATATTCATTACCGGAGCTTTTCAGCTTTTTTCTTTCTCCTTTTGCGGTGAGATAACGATACATTACCGGTACAATGATCATGGTGATAATGGTTGAAAAAATTAGTCCTCCGATTACCGATATTCCCATCGGGCTCCAGATTTCTGAACCTTCTCCCGTGCTCAAAGCAAGTGGAAGCATCCCCAGAATGGTTGTTACAGCAGTCATAAGAACCGGCCTTAACCTTGATTTTCCGGATAATATTATCGCCTCATCCAGGGAATGGCCCCGGTTACGCATAAGGTTGATGTAATCTACCAGTACGATAGCATTTTTCACCACAATACCAACCAGCATAACCGCACCAAGCGCAGCAATTACACTTAAGGTGGTATCGGTTATCAAGAGCGCAAAAATCACTCCGGTAAATGCAAAAGGAATGGAAAACATGATAATAAAAGGCATTTTCAGGGATTCAAACTGGGAAGCCATAACCAGGTATACCAGGATAAGACTCAGAAGCAAGAGCAATGCAAGATCCATAAAACCTTCCTGCTGGTCCTCATATGCACCTCCAATTTCAACGAGTAATTCATCCGGAATATCCATTTCTTCAACCTTCTTTTCAATTTCTGCGACCAGTTCACCAAGAGAAGTACCATAAGGAATCGTAGAAACAGTTACCACTCTTTCCCTTCGATTTCTCTCAATATTTGGCGGAGAGTAGTATTCATTTACTTCTCCGATATCCGTCAGTCTTATATTTCCGCCGGAGGGCGTTTTAACAGCGATATTCTCAACATCGGATACAGAATTACGGTACTCTTCCTTAAACCTCACAACAACATCATATTCATCTCCTTCTTCCCTGTAACGGGTAGCAGTCATGCCTGCTACACGATTGTACAGAGAAGTTGACACGGTAGCAGTATTCAATCCTACAGCAGCCATTTTTGACCTGTCTAGTTCAACCCTCAATTCGGGCTTTTCTTTTTCGCGGCTTATTTGAATGTCTTTTGCTCCTTCAATCGTCTCCATCCTTTCGGCAAGCTCATTGGCCAGGAAAGTGGTTTTTTCAATATCATAACCAAATATCTTCACCTCAACCGTATTTCCGCCAAATCCACTTTCACCCGTAGTGAGATTGTAGTTTACGATTTCCGGATATTTATCCAGTTCCGCGCGGATAATCTCAGCGATTTCCCATACCGAACGTTCCCTTTCTTCCAGGTCTGTCAGGCTTATCATATAATTTATGATGTTTGTACCTGATGACATAAATATCGCCATCATTCCCCCCTGGTCATCACTACCAGCAGAAGTTGAAATAAGCTCAACTTCCCGGATATCTCCGAGAAAGCTATCAATGCTGCGGGCAACCGTGATCGTTTTATCCACCCTTGTTCCCGATTGTAACTCAACTTCTATATTGATACTGCCTTCATCCGTTTCAGGAATGAATTCCGAACCCAATCCTCCGGCCATAAATAATGAGCCGAAAAATATAACAATAGAACTAATGGTAATCAGTAACTTATGCCTGAGACTCCATCCTAAAGCCCTGCCGTACCAGGCTTCAAAACGATTGAAAAATGGAAGAATTACCTTATCGAAATTGGTACTGCCAGCTTTCCCGTTTCTAGGTTGAAGTTTGAGCAATTTGGAACTCAAAACAGGTGTAAGGGTAATGGCTGCCACGGTGGATGTTACCACGGTAACCGTAACGATCCAGCCTAACTGACGAAATAATACACCGGTCATTCCACCGATCAGCGTCATAGGGAAAAATACAGCCACTATTGTAAGGGTCGTTACAATCACTGCGAGCCAAACTTCGTTGGTGGCGTAAACCGATGCTTCCTTCGGACTGCTCCCCCGGTCAATATGTCTCGAAATATTCTCCAGAACGACAATGGCATCATCCACGACCATTCCGATTGCAATGGATAATGCAGATAGCGAAATGATATTGATAGAGCTATCAGAAACAAACAGGTAGATAAAGGATACGATCAGGGATATTGGGATGGTCAGGATAATGATAAAGGTTGCCCTCCATCTTCCGAGGAAGAAAAGCACTACCAGGGTTACGAACAGCAATGCGAACAAAAGGGTTTGCGTCAAATTACTGATTGACCCCCTTATAAAATCACTAGAATCAAAAATGGTTTGTATCTGAATATCGGAAGGCAGATTCTTTTCCAGTTCTTTCATTTCGCGGCTTACCTGACGGGCGATTTTCACTGTATTGGCCCCGGATTGCTTCATTACCATCAACCTTACGCCCTGTTTTCCATTGATTCTCTCGTCAATGGTCATGTCCCTGATGGAGTCTCTGACTGTTGCTACATCTTTAAGATAGATGGATTGACCATTGACACTTCCCAACACAATGTCTTTTATAAGATCACTGCTCTTAAACTCTCCCTCCACACGAATGGGATAACTCATCTGCCCCATTTCAATGTTCCCTGTCGGCATGTTAAGATTTTCGGCCTGCAGAATCCCTCCTACCTGTTCCACGGTTAAATCATAAGCTTCAAGTTTACGGGGATCTATATCCACAGCTATCTCGCGTACGGGTGATCCCATGATCATCACCGATCCAATACCATCAATCCGGTTCAGGGGATTAATAACACGTTCATCCAGTATACTCTGAATTCCCTCATAGCTTTCCTCTGCTGTTATCGCATACATAAGGATAGGGATCATGCTTGAACTGAATTTAAATATCATGGGTTGCTCAGCATCATCCGGAAGGACATCCTCCACAAGTGAAAGTGCATCCCGTATGTTATTTGCTGCTTCACTCAAATCCGATTCATATTCAAATTCAAGTGTTACAACAGACATGTTGTCTCTTGATACAGAGGATATCTCCTTTAATTTATCCACGGTATTAAGAACATCTTCAACGGGTTTGGTGATATTGGTCTCAATATCGGCTGCATTAGCACCACGATAGGTGGTAAACACAGTAATGGCAGGATATTCAATTTCAGGATAGAGATCAATGGGCAAATTTATCAAAGAGTATATCCCAAAAACTACTACTGCCATGAAAACCATTATGGTGGTAACCGGTTTTCTGACTGCACTTTTATAAATACTCATCTTTAATATCTTTTATCAATCAATTAGTTAATCAATTACACTCAGCTTTGAACCATTCAACAGGCTGGCCTGTCCTTCCACTATCAGATCCATGCCTTCTTGCACTGCATTGGCTATAAGCTCAACTTTTTCGTCAAATCGTCTTCCTATTTTCACCTGGAGTTGCCTGGCTGTTCCATCTTCGTTAATGAAGACATACCTGTTATTGGTACCTTCTTGCTTTAACACAGCAATAGCAGGTACTACCAGAGCTTTTTCACGATTAAGTTCAAGCTCAATAACAGAATACATCCCCGGACGAATTTTTTCATTCGGGTTCCTGATCATGATCTCTGTTTGAAAAGTTCTTGTGGCAGGATTTATGGTAGGGTATTTTTTATATACCTCTCCTTTGAATACTTCATCCGGAAAAATATCTGAAGTAACCCTGGCTGACATCCCTTCCTCTAAAAAGGGATAATAGTTCTGTGAAATATTCACTACCGCTTTCAGTGGATTAATCTGCATAAGTGAAACGATTGCAGCTTTTCCTGCCTGTGTGTTTGGTGCACCTGAATAAACTTCTCCATTTTCGTAGTGTTTCCCGGTAATTATTGCCTCGAAGGGAGCGATGAGGGTTGTGTTTTCTGCCAAAAATTCCACGTTCGACTGCGCCAGTTCATATTGCGATTTTGCCTGCTCATATTGCTGTTCACTAATACTGTTCAGCTTATAGAGCGTGTCTATACGCTGAAAATTTGATCTGGCATTTTCAAGCTGGGTTAAGGCCTGATTAAGCTGAGTCCTGTCCATTTCTACAAGTACCTGCTCTTTGGAAACTTTTTCCCCTACCTCAACGAATATCTTCTTTATGCGGCCCGGGGATGCAGGCGCGAAGTGTAATTCCTTGAAAGGTTCAAGATTAGCAGTATAATCAAGTGTTCGGGGTATAACCTCATATTTTATTCTTTCAACTTTCACCGGGAAAACCCTTTCTTCCCGTTCTGATTCATTTCCTTCAGCAGTAGTATTGGCTCTATTTTCCTGATTGCAGGCTGTAAATACAAATGCTGAAGCAATGATTAAGCCAAGATATGCTAGTGATTTCATATTTTCTTATCGTATTTAGGGATTTAAAGATTATTGTATAATTTTTCAAGTTTCAGTTTTGCCTGTAGCAGATCCAGTATAGATGTCATATAGTTGTTTTCTGCCTGCAGATAGTTAGAATTTGCCTGCGTGAGATCGAGGCTTGAAACCAGACCTTGCTTATATTTATTATTAATACTGTTGTAAAGGCGCTGGGCAACCTCAACATTCTCTTTCTGTGTAAGGTAGTTTTCCCAGGCACTTGTCAATTCAAAATTCAACTGACTTTCCTGAATGGAAAGTTGTTCTTTTAGCAATTCCCTACTTCTGCGGGTTTTATCCAGTTCAATTCGTGCCTTGCTCAGAGCCGCACTTTTGGTGCCTCCTGAATAAATTGGAAGACTGAGCGTCAAGCCTGCAGCATTCTTTGGACTCAAATCGAAGTCGGTAGTGAGGATTTTCTCCCTGTAACTGTAATACCCTGCAATGGTTGGAGCAAAGGACCATTTCTGCATTTTTATATTTTCTTCACTCATTGCCTCCTGGACCTGCAGGATCTGATAAGATGGGTTATCTTTAACATCATCG
Organism: uncultured Bacteroidaceae bacterium; assembly: GCA_964595055.1. Lineage (GTDB taxonomy): Bacteria > Bacteroidota > Bacteroidia > Bacteroidales > CAYRTD01. Next base: position 23,415 of record CAZQOV010000021.1, read on the forward strand.
CCCTTATTAAAAACCTGTTCCGCTGTAATTTCATCGGTTAAATCTTCCAATCGATCTTTTAAGTGAACTTGAATTTCAGAATCTATGCCCATGAGAAACCTCAACATGTTATAGCTTAATTGAATATTCCGTTCCATGGCCCTTCTTGAATTTTCCAGTTGCGAAAGATTGATTCTGATCTGATCAACATCAGTTTGTTCTGCGATGCCGGCTTCATACATGTTATTGGTATGTTCCAGTACCTCCTCAAGGTTACTTTGATTTTCAATGATGATCTCTTCAAGCTTCTCACTTACCAGAATGGTCTGGTAAGTGTTCTGTACCTGTTCTTTTACATCTAGCTCGCTTAATGAAATGTTCTTTTCTGTAAGAATCTTTCCGATCCTGGCTATTTCCATGCCTACCCAGTACTGACCGCTGAAAATCAACTGAGAAACCTGCAATATGGCATTGGCCTGGTCTCTCATGACAATTGTGGAACCTCCTTCAGAGGGAGCAAAAAGTTGTTGAATGTAATTCAACACCTCCAAATCACCAGGCTGCAATAATTCTGGATTACTAATCTGAGGAGGTTCACTGGGTTCACCCCCTCCTACTGAAAATTCAAACTCATAATTAAAGTTTGTCATATAATCGAAGGTGCCACTTAACTGAGGGAGTCCCTGACCTCTGGCTTCTTTCAATGCTTCACCGGCTATTCGCAGATCCTCTCTCACATTCTGCAATGTTTTATTATGCTGCAGTGCATAGGCTTCCGCTTCTTCCATGGAAAATTGCATAACAGCTTCCTGAGCATTAATTAAATTACTCATCATTAACAGCAAAGTTGTTATGCTAAAATATTTATTCATAACTTCTTAATTTGTTTATAATATATTAAACCTAATTTAAGGGCAATTTAGCCTGTTTTCCTGCTTTTATATTCTTCTTTTAAATGCTCCATTTTATTAAGAAAGAATTCCAGCATATCGGCCATCTCCAAAAAATATTGCGAATTCCAAGAATTTTTATCCCCTTTTAATTCAAGGATATTTACCAATAAATCTTTTAATTTGCTGAGCTTTTGTTCAAAATCCTCAATGGAACTAAATACATTATGTCTCTTTACCTGGAAGTATCTTTTACGATCCCCTGGCAATGTAACATATTCAATAACATCGCGTATCTCCAGGTTTTTCAATGCGTTACTGGCAGAACTTTTACTAATGCTCAATTCCTCTACGATTTCCTCAAAAGTATATTGTTCTTTATCCATCACCATCAGCAGGGCAAGAATCCTGGAAGCAATGGGCTGGAGACCTTCTCTGTCAAAGTACCTTCCAATTTCCTCTATAAGGAGCTTTTGTTTTTGAATTCTTTCTTCTGTCTTCATAAATTGGGATTTAAGATAAGCGGTTAGTGTTACAAAAATAACACCTATTTTTTAGTTCACAATATTCCGAACTAAATAATTCTTAATAAATCAATCAACAACAGGTTTGAGTCTGTGAAATGCGGGTTGTGGATGGACGATGGACCATAGACCATTGAGGCTATATCGCAGAGTAATGTAGATTAGCTAAATTCGGTAATAACGATTAACTTTTGGAATTAAGGAGAGACCTCTGCTGGATTTCGGCAGAAATACAGCGCTTTCGAATGATAACTACCAACATTATATCAGAACAGAGCCACCATGGACAATGGACTATAAACGAGGGATTAAGGATTAAGAGGTTTCAAACTAGCCTTCCAGACGCCTAATATACCCCTTCTAAACGGGTAATATACCCCTTCAGGATGGGTGATAAACCATTTTTGTACGGGTAATAAATCCCTTCCGGACAGGTATTAAATATCCTCCAAAGGGGTATCAAAGCTATTCCAAACGGGGAATGTACCCCTTCTGCAGTGGTGCTAACTCCCTTTCAAAGAGGTGATCAATCCTCTCTGTAGTGGTGCTAACCCTTTTCAAACGGGTAATGTACCCCTTCTGGAGAGGTAGATAACCCCTTACGGATGACACTGCCAACTGGAAAAACCGCTCTAATGAATGATCAAACCCGAAAAGCCACAGCCAGCCATTTATCCTCTTCAAGTTCTGATAAAAGCTGCAGACCAATATTCCCGGCCTTATCTATAATTATATCTCTGTCAGCTACCAGAATACCGCTAAGAATTAATAATCCGCCCGGCTGAAGTTGCTCATAATATTTCTCCATATCCTCAAGCAGAATATTACGGTTTATATTGGCCAGGATTACATCATAGGATTTATCAGGAATTGAGGAGGCATTTCCCTGGATGATTTCAAACCGATCTCTATTCCATCCATTGCGTTCAAAATTCTCCAAGCTGTTCTCACAGGCCCACTCGTCAATGTCGATGGCTGTGACGAAAGAAGCATTCTTCATCAGGGCAAAAATGCCCAGCACACCGGTACCGCAACCCATATCCAGAACTCTTTTTTTCTGAATTTGAAGCTTGTTTATCTGCTTTATCATCAGGCGGGTGGTTTCGTGATGACCGGTACCAAATGACATCTTGGGCTCAATATGGATGATATGCTTAATTCCTTCAGGTGGATAATGAAAAGGGGCTATTATTGCGCAGATATCATCAACAATAACAGGCTCATAGGATCTCTCCCACTCTTCATTCCAGTTCTTTATGGGTAGATCCTTAACTTCAAATGAAATGCTTAAATCAGAAAAAGCCGGAGCTGAAAGTATAGCTTCAGGCTGTCCGGCTTCTAAATTTTCTTCTTCAATATAGGCATTCAATACATTTCCTTCCGAATAAAATCCCTCAAATCCGCCATGGGAAAGGTAAGCGGTAAGAACATCCAGTATTTCCTCATCAGGATTTTCGAAAGAAAAGCTATACTGCTTATAAGCCATATATTAAAATGCATTCACGATTTGAATGAAATCTTCGGCCTTCAGAGAAGCACCACCAATGATACTGCCATCTACATCAGGATTCGCGAAAAGTTCCTTTGCATTTCCAGGCTTACAACTGCCGCCATAAAGAATTGTGGTTTCATTGGCTGTTTCTTCGTCATAGTTTTCAAGAATTTGTTTTCTGATGAATGCATGCATTTCCTGGGCCTGATCGGGGCTGGCAGTTTTTCCAGTTCCTATTGCCCATACAGGTTCATAGGCAATTACTACTTTGAGAAACTGGTCCTTATTGAGGTCAAAAAGTCCGTTTTTAAGTTGACTTGCCACAACATCAAAATGTTTTTCATCTTCTCTTTCTTCCAGTACTTCGCCGATACAAAAAATCGGATTGAGTCCGCGACTCAAAACCAGTTTTGCTTTTTTAGCAAGAAGCGCATCATCTTCCTTAAAATATTCTCTTCTTTCGGAGTGACCAATTATTACATATTCAGCACCTGTGGATTTGATCATATCCACAGAAACTTCTCCAGTATAGGCTCCTGATTCTTCAGAAGAACAGTTTTGGGCAGCCAGTCTTACTTCAGTAAGTACTTTTTTTGCCTCAGAAAGATGGGTAAAAGGAGGTGCTATGATCATCAATGCATCACTTGTTTTTTCAGAAGCGCTGTTATCAACAGCTTTTGCCAATTGAAGACCATCCTCTAAAAGGGTATTCATTTTCCAGTTTCCTGCTACAATTTTTTGTCTCATTTTATCACTTTGTTTGATGTTAATTTTTAAGGAAGTGTAAAATTAGCAAAAAAAGCGGATGGGTAAAGGGATGGGAGGGAAAAATGTGGGGAGTGGGAAGTTTGGAGTTTGGAGTTAAAAGAGGTGCCGGGTTGGAAAGGGTTCCGGGGTTTCAGGAAGAGGTTTGTTTAAGGGTTTAAGGGTTTAAGAGTTTAGAACTACCATTAAATTTCACAAGTCAATTTCACAAGTCTCAAAAAAAAAACAGCCATATAAGTTTATGATGACTAAAAACCAATCAGTTAACTATGCAAGACTCGCTTCCGGTGACTGACCAATCTTACCGGACAGGATTGGTTACCTGTAAGGTTGTGTTGAAGTGTTTCATTAATATATTTTGATACGCCTAAATCCTCACTTCACGGACTTGCACGGAGCAACTACCTCATTCTCTTTCACTCACCTCCCTGATATCTTCCACTTCCAATATCCTTTTTTCAGCAGATCCGGATGCCACATTGATCATTACTTTTGCAACCAGATCGAGTTCACAAATATAATTTGGGAAAAGCTTTTCCAGGGTTTTTACAAACCCTCTAAGGTGCTGATAAAATTTAGGGGGATTTTGGGCTTCTTTACGTGGAATCATGAATGCGGGACGAAAATTATAGACATCAAGATTGAGCTTCATCAGGTCATTTTCTGTTTTCCCTTTCACCCTGGCCTATATCAAACGGCCTTTTTCACTACTGTTGGTTCCTGCTCCAGAAACTTAACAAAAAGTAGCTTCCGGATTCTTTCGTCTAAAAGCTTCGGCAAAATTCAAAGTCATCGTATAGGTAAGCCGGTAATATTTATCCTTTTTCATAATGTAGAGAAAATTCATGAATTTTCTCTACTGTGGTCTTTATCAATCAGGAGTATATGACCACCCCGTATTAGAAGCAGGATTTTTATTTCTGATCTGGTTTGCATATCTAAATATACTATATTTATGGCGATCTGAGGGAAAAGGGAATTTATGGGGTTATTGTTGGAATTTTTAAAACCTTTCTTACCACAAAGCAGTTAAAATAATGACAGAACTTGATGAACCATGGAATTTCCGATACTCAAAGACATTGTTATTATATTTGCCCTCTCGGTGGTTGTGAATTATGCCTTCACGAGATTGAAAATACCTACAGCTGTTGGTTACCTGATGACAGGTATTATTGCCGGACCTCACCTGCTTTCTCTGGTTCAGAGCGAGCATCAAATAGAAATACTGGCAGAAATTGGTGTTGTTCTCCTGCTTTTCACCATTGGAATGGAATTTTCCTTAAAGCATCTTCTGAGAATCAGAAGGATTGTCTTTTTTGGGGGATTATTACAGGTAATGGTAACCGGAGGAGTATTTTATATTACCTCAAGGTTTTATGGTTTGGAGTGGGAAACTGCTCTTTTCATAGGGTTTCTTACCGCCTTGAGCAGCTCGGCACTGGTGCTGAAATTATTGCAGGAACGATCTGAGCTCACCTCCAATTATGGTCGCACTGTATTAGGAATTCTTATTTTCCAGGATATTCTTCTGGTTCCACTTCTATTGTTTACGAATCTGCTTGGCGAGAACGATATGAACATAAGTAAGGAATTCTCGTTTCTTGCTGTGAAAGCAATCATAATAATCCTGTTTATTTACGCAGGAAACAAATGGTTATTGCCCAGAATATTACACCTGATAGCATCGACAAAGAACCAGGAATTGTTCATGATGAGCATTTTTCTCATTTGTCTTGGCATAGCCCTTTTAACATACGAATTAGGAATGTCGCTCGCATTCGGTGCCTTCCTTGCCGGCCTGATGATCTCAGAATCTCATTACAGTCATAATGCTTTTTCGA
>CAZQOV010000022.1:0-27838 GCA_964595055.1 uncultured Bacteroidaceae bacterium
CCTGAACCCCACTGGATTGCAAAAGCCATTGACGAGTTTTATTCTCGAAACGACCATGATAAAATGGAAGAGGCAGTTCTTCAGAAAAAAGAGGAATACTCCTGGGAATCCTTTTCAGAACGATTCTTAGAATTCGTTAAAGAGTTATGAAAAATTCAGGTCTCCTTTAATAGCTTTAAAACAAATCTATCGATAGGAAAGCTTAATTCATCAGGATCGAGATTATCCGGATGAATCCACCGGAAAGACTGGCATCCATTTATTTTTCCCTCAAAGTCAAATGCTTTCTCAGATATCCTGAACTTTGGAGCTTCTTTTAACCGAATCCTGTAATAAATACTGATTAACTGATGGTCTTCATAAAAGAGTGCTTTCTGGAAAAACCCGGTAGTATAAAAGTGGGAAATGATATCGATTTCCTGACCAAACTCTTCAAGGGCTTCACGCTTGATACATTCCTCCGGACCTTCTCCAAATTTTAAACCTCCTCCGGGAAATTTGGTCATATAACGGTTAAGTACATATTCATCGGAAAGTAAAACTTCTCCTGCTTCATTGAACAATAATCCGTATACACGCAGGTTAAAATGTTGAATTTTTTTATTCATTCTCAATAGCCTTCATTATTTCATCAAACTGACTGGTGGAAAACCATTTGTAACCCGGGTCTTTTCTAAACCATGTGATCTGCTTTCTGGCATATTTTCGGGTGTTTGCTTTGATTATCTCAACAGCCTGATCTATAGTACAGGTTCCTTCCAGGTAAGCGAAAAGCTCTTTGTAACCAAGTGTTTTCAATGCATTGGTATGCCTGTAGGGATACAGTTTTTTTGCTTCCTCAACCCAGCCGGATGCTATCATCTGATCTGTTCGCTGATTAATCTGCTTATAAAGTTTTTCCCTATCGATGTTCAATACAATTAGCTTTTGCTTAAAATCCCTTTTCTTTTCAGGCCTGTTCAGGAATGCAGAATAAGGTTTCCCGGTTGTGAAACAAACTTCAAGGGCTTTTTGAACCCGTTTCGGATTTTTAAGATCAATACGTGAATAGCTCTCAGGATCCAGCAACCTCAATTCATGCCTTAAGCTTTCCAGTCCTTCTTCTTCCATTCTGTACTGCAATTGTTTCCTGAGCTCCATATCCACCTCAGGCAATTCATCAATCCCTTTTCTTACCGCATCAATATATAAACCGGTTCCACCGCATAAGATCACTTTATCGTATTTCTTAAAAAGATTTTTCAGGTCTTGCAAAACTTCTTGCTCATACATACTCGCATTATAGTAATCATGGATGCTTTTTGTTTGAATAAAATGATGCTTCACTGCTTCTAACTGTTCCGGAGCCGGGACAGCTGTTCCGACCGACATTTCTTTATAAATCTGTCGGGAATCGGCAGAAATAATTTCTGTTCCCAGTTGCTGTGCGATTTCTAAACTGATCTGTGTTTTTCCTACACCGGTAGGACCCGCTATAATGATAAGTTCTTTATTCCTCAAAATTTAAATCTTCAAAACCGGTATCATCAATTAATAATTGCCTGGGAGGGATTCCCTTTTCAAGAGTAACCAAGGGATAGGCATGTTTTTCTTTTTTCTCTTCGATATCAATTAATTCGATAAAAAAAACTCTTTCATTAAAGAAATCGAATACATAGAGCAAGCGCTGCTTAATTTTCTTTACATAATCGTTTATGTGGGTTTTATCCATAACGTGCACTTTATCGCCCATTGTCCCCTCCGACATATCAAACAGGGTAATTTCTTCCAGTTTTTCCCATTTCTCATTGCTGATAAAAAAACTGGCAATCTGGGATTTGTCATAATGTAAATTTTGGGTAATTGTCCGGTGAAAATCATAAAAGGTCTGATCAGAGAGCAATTCAATATCCCGGATAAAATCTTTTTCCTCGTTTGATATTAGTCTGAACTTGAATACCATAGCTCAAGCATATTTTTCATACAAGTTAAACAAAAATTTTAAGGTGTCAATATTATCAGCATATTCATATAACCCGGGGAATTGAGATTTTCCAAAAGGAACAGCCTGCGGTATTTGATCGATACCGGAAACAATGCACTGGATCCTGTCGAAATGACGACCTATGGCATGGTTTACCTCTTCCAAATGATGGTATTTTTCATAATTCAAACAGGCAACAGGACTAGAAATGGATTTTTCCTCTTTAAGAAGTAAAAAACCATTATCATAAATTGGTACTTTATTAACAAGATGAACAGCTTTCTGATAATCATAATTATTCGCATATTTGGTGTGATGGTAAAGGTAGGCATAATGTTCAATGTATGGATAAAACTGTTCGGGACTGAAGTCATTGGGCACATAAAGTTTGGATACATTTCTGCATCCCAGTCCGAAATACAGAAAAAGATCATCGCCCAGTGCTCTGATTTCTTTTTCCGTCTCATTCCCTGAAAGTACGGCAACTGAATTCCTGTTTTTTCTGATGATATGCGGATATTTCCCGAAATAATATTCGAAATACCGGGCAGAATTATCCGAGCCCGTTGCAATTACGGCATCGATACCGGTAAGTTTTTCGTCTTCGATAATCATCCAGCGCTCTGCAGTGGCCTGATCTATTTCCCTAAGGATCTCCTTTAAAATGGGATATAGTATGCGATCTTTCGATGACAACTTTGTAACTGCATAATGACCACTTATCAGTACACATAAAATATCATGAAAACCCACCAGGGGAATGTTACCTGCCAGTATAAGTCCCACCTTTTTCCTGGCATTACCAACCCCTGCTTCCGGATATGACATCAGCCATGACTTAAGTTTATGACGGTTTAGATTTTCACCCCAGGCCTTTAGGTTAATACATTGAAAATCGCGTGTAAACCAGGGGTTTTCTTCTTCTGTTTTGATAATTCCATTTTTTATCTTTTTGTCGATCTTCTCCGTAAGTTCCCTCCCATTTGTTTCCCTTTGGCAAAAATCCAGTATAATTTTTCCCAGTTGGTCAAAAACTTTGATTTGCTTTTCAATGTTAGTGTTCATATTCATAAAATCGAACAAGTTATTAATTCAAAAGGTAAATAATCCGGACCGACTAAAAGTTATAGTTTCAAATCATTATTTTTATCGGATTATTTATACAGATTAAATTGTTAATATTACAAATGCAAAGGTATTAAATTATGCATGTAGAGTTTCATCTGCTCCAGGATATTGTCATCATTTTTGCGCTGGCAAGTTTTGTTATCTGGTTATTTCACAAGCTAAAAATTCCTTCCATCATCGGCTTCCTTATTACCGGAGTGCTTATGGGGCCTCATGCTTTTGGTCTTGTTCAGAGCATAGAAGAAATTGAAATCCTTGCAGAACTTGGAGTTGTATTATTGCTTTTTACCATAGGAATTGAATTTTCTCTTAAAAGTCTTATAGAATCCCGGCGCCTTGTATTGCTTGGAGGCTTTTTACAGGTTTTTCTGGTTGGAGCCATAACCTTCGGCATTAGCCTCATTGCCGGAAGGGAAATTCCGCAGGCAATCTTCTTTGGATTCCTGGTTGCACTTTCAAGTACAGCGGTAGTCTTTAAAGTTTTGCAGGAAAGAGCAGATATGAACAAGGATTATGGTAAATTTTCGGCCGGTGTGCTTATCTTTCAGGACCTGATCATTGTTCCCATGATACTAATCATACCTTTACTTGCCGGTAAGTCGGCAAATATTGGCCAGGACATTGGAATGCTGATCATAAAAGTAGCTGGTGTTATGGCTCTTACCTGGGTTGGAGCACGGTTTTTTGTACCCTGGATGCTTCATCAGGTAGCCCGGACCAAAAGCCAGGAATTGTTTTTACTGAGTGTTTTAATGTTTGGTCTCTCAGTTGCATGGCTAACCTCATCCATTGGCCTTTCCCTGGCATTAGGGGCTTTTCTTGCCGGACTTGTGATTTCGGAATCCGAATATTCACACCAGGCGTTTGGGAACATCATTCCATTAAGAGATATTTTTATCAGCTTCTTTTTTGTTTCTATCGGGATGCTTTTCGACTTTTCATTTGTCATCGCGAATCCTCTTCTCATTTTAATTGCCACCCTTGTTGTTTTATTCGTAAAAACTTTCATTTCAGGCCTGGTTGCCTTTATTCTTGGTTTTCCTTTCAAAACTACGGTTATTGCAGGTCTGGCCATCAGTCAGGTCGGTGAATTCTCTTTTGTTCTGGCCAGAATTGGCGTTAACAACGAGCTGATGGATAATAATTTCTACCAGGTTTTTATTGCGGTTTCCGTGCTTACCATGTCACTTGCTCCTTTTATCATTATGTCGGCTCCCAGGCTGGCCGATTTTATGAGCCGGTGGCCTCTTCCTCAGTTTATCCTGAGGGAAAAACGACCTGAAACTGCCCTCACATCTCCATCCATGCATAATCACCTGGTTATAGTCGGGATGGGATTGCATGGACAAAATGTAGCATTAGCCGCTGAAAAGGCGGGAATTACTCATGTGATTCTGGATTTCGATCCCGATATTGTCAGAAACATGAAAAAAGCTGGTAAACCTATTTACTTTGGCGATGCAAGCCATCCGGAAGTACTTAAACAGGTTAACATCGAAAATGCAGAAGTCATTGTTATTACCCCTTCCAATTCTGCGGCTATTTATAATATTACCGAATTGTCCAGGCAGTTAAATGCACGGGTGCATATTATTGTGCGGGCGAAACATATGGAAGATGTGGAAGATTTGTATAAGCTTGGCGCCAATGAGATCATTCCTGAAGAATTTGAAACTTCCGTGGAGATCTTCTCACGCGTTCTCTCCAAATATCTTGTGCCCAGGGATGAAATAGAAAAAATGATTTCCGGATTACGCTCAGATGGCTATGAGATTCTCAGGACACTGGCAGAAACCAAAGGGGCGGTAAATGAATTAAAGTTACATTTTCCTGATCTTGAAGTTGCGGCCTTGAAAGTAAATCAATTTTCTCCCATCATCAATAAAACCGTTTCTGAAATAAAATTACAGGCTGATTTTGGGCTCAGCATTATAGCCATGAGAAGAAATGAGACAAACAAAATAAATCCGGATCCATTGACCCGGATTGAAGCTGATGATATTTTATATGTTCTTGGCACACCCAATCAAATTGCCTGTGCAACAAGTTTATTCGAGGAGGGCAGAGATCCGGAATGCGGTCCGGAAAGTCGCTGATCAACTCATTTTCTATTGGCTATTCGTTTTCTTTTTTTATGAGGTTCAAGGCTGATCCGGCTTTGAACCACTCAATCTGAGTTTTGTTATAGGTATGTTCAAGAAGAATCTGTTCATCACTGCCGTCCTTGTGCCGGACAACAAGCCTTAGCCTTGAGGCCTGATCAAATTCAACCAAACCAAGAATGTCAAAAATATCATCCTCCTGGATTTTATCATAATCATCCGGATTCACAAAAGTTAATGCCAGCACCCCTTGTTTTTTTAAATTGGTTTCATGAATTCGGGCGAAAGACTTCACTATTACAGCACGAACTCCCATAAACCTGGGCTCCATGGCTGCATGTTCACGGGAAGAACCTTCACCGTAATTATCATCACCAATGATCACAGAACCAAGACCCTTATCCTTATACAATTTCACTGAATCATAAACAGGCAGATATTCTCCTGTTATCTGATTTTTCACGAGGTTGGATTTGTCGTTAAAATAATTTACAGCTCCGAGCATAAGGTTCTTTGATATGTTCTCCAGGTGTCCGCGGTAACGCAACCAGGGTCCGGCCATGGAAATATGATCGGTAGTACATTTTCCCTTAACCTTAATAAACAGATGAAGGTTTTTCATATCTTTTCCATCCCACTCTTCAAAAGGCGTCAGAAGTTGCAACCGCCTGGAGTCTTTTTTTACCTCAACCCTCACTTTACTGCCATCCCTGGCAGGTTCCTGATAGCCATTGTCATCAACTGCATAGCCCTTTACCGGCATCTCAATTCCACTGGGTTCTTTAAGTTTAATTTTTTTTCCTTCTTCATTCTTTAAGCTGTCTTTCAAAGGATTGAAACGCAGGTCTCCGGCAATGGCAAATGCTGTTACAATTTCAGGACTTGCAACAAAGGCATGTGTATTAGGATTGCCATCATTTCTCTTGGCAAAATTCCGGTTAAAAGAGGTAATGATGGAGTTTTTCTCCTGCTTTTCAGAATTATGGCGAGCCCATTGTCCGATGCAAGGACCGCAGGCATTCGCTAATACGATTCCCCCAATATCTTCAAATGTTTTTAGCAGTCCGTCCCGTTCAATGGTATATCTAACGAGTTCTGAACCCGGGGTCACCGTATATTCGGATTTTACCTTAAGCTTATTATCCAATGCCTGTTGAGCAATAGAAGCAGCACGTGTTATATCCTCATAGGAAGAATTGGTACAGGATCCAATAAGTCCAACTTCCAGTTGAGCAGGGTAATCGTTGTCCTCCACCGCCTTTGCGAATTCAGATAGCGGCCATGCCCTGTCGGGAGAAAAGGGACCATTAATGTGAGGTTCAAGCTCCGAAAGGTCGATTTCAATTACCTTATCAAAATATTTCTCCGGATCATCATAGACTTCCTGATCTCCGGTAAGATGTTCTTTTACTTTCTCTGTCATTTCTGCAATTTCACGTCTGCCGGTTCCTTCCAGGTAAGATTTCATTTTATCATCGTATCCGAACAGGGAGGTAGTGGCGCCAATCTCAGCACCCATATTGCAGATGGTGCCTTTTCCTGTGGCAGAAATTGTTTTAGCACCTTCACCAAAGTATTCCAGTATATAACCGGTACCTCCTTTCACCGAAAGAATTCCGGCAACTTTAAGTATCACATCCTTTGCAGCAGTCCAACCACTCATTTTCCCGGTTAGCTTAACACCGATAAGCCGCGGGAATTTCAACTCCCAAGGCATCCCGGCCATTACATCAACAGCATCTGCTCCTCCAACTCCAATGGCCACCATCCCAAGTCCTCCGGCATTTACAGTATGTGAATCAGTACCTATCATCATTCCACCGGGAAAGGCATAATTTTCCAGGACAACCTGATGGATAATTCCTGCTCCCGGTTTCCAGAAGCCAATTCCATATTTATTGGAAACACTGCTAAGGAAGTCAAAAACTTCTTTATTTGCTTCATTTGCCACTTCAAGATCTTTTTTGGCCCCAACTTTAGCCTGGATAAGATGATCGCAATGTACGGTTGAGGGAACTGCAACTTTATCTTTTCCTGCCTGCATGAACTGAAGCAATGCCATCTGGGCTGTAGCATCCTGCATGGCTACCCGATCAGGATGAAAATAAACATAATCCTCTCCCCTTTTAAAACTCTTTAATTCTGTGGATTCATCCAGATGAGAATAAAGAATTTTCTCTGTTAAACTTAAGGGTCGCTTTAAAATATCCCGCGCATATTTTACTTTTGAGGAGAGTTTTTCATACTTTTTCCGAATCATTTCAAGATCGAATACCATGGTCATTCATTTTTAAAATTAAGGTCTACAAAAATAGGAATTCATCACAAAAATATATGCATGGTTGTAACGTTTTGATATAATTATTGTTCAGAAATCATTACCTTTAAGACATAAATTTGAGGAATAAAATGTTCAAGGCAGCCTTCAGAGAAAACATACGTATTGCTCTTAATACAATCAGGACAAACAAACTCAGAACGATACTCACCATTTCAATTATCGCTTTCGGTATTATGGCTCTGGTTGGAATCCTTACGGCCATCGATTCCGTAAAATCATCGCTTACTGATAATTTTATGATGATGGGTGCCAACACCTTCACCATCGAAAGCAGGAGTATGAATGTACATGTAGGAAACAAGCGATACCGAAAAAAAAACCATGCATATATTTCCTTCCGGCAAGCCGAAGAATTTAAAGAACGTTTTGATTTTCCTGCAGAGGTTTCTATCTGGTCAAGGGCTTCCGGTATGGGAGTGGTAAAGTATGAGTCAGAAAAAACAAATCCCAATATACATGTAATCGGCACAGATGAAAATTATCTGGCCACTTCCGGGTTCGAAATAGACAGAGGAAGAAATTTTACTGAAGCAGAGATAAAAAGCTACAGAAATTTCTCGATTATTGGCAGTAACCTTGCCAATCAGCTTTTTGACGATTTTCAGAACCCTATTGATAAAATCATTAATGTGGGAAATGGCCGATTCAGGGTTATAGGTGTTCTGGAATCCAAAGGTTCCAGCATGGGAATGAGTTCCGATAATATTTGTATTCTCCCTTACACGGTGGTCCGGCAATACTTTTCGAGGCCACAGCGAAATTACTCCATAAGTGTTATGGCTCCAAGCAGTGCAATGATTGAACCTGCAACCAGCGAAGCGGAAGGCGTATTTCGTATTGTCAGAAATCTGGATGCACAGGATGAGAGTGATTTCAACATCACAACGTCTGACAACCTGGTAAAAATATTACTCGAAAACATTAGCAATATAAACATAGCCGCAGTGATCATCGGAATCATTACACTATTTGGAGCAGCGGTCGGATTGATGAATATTATGCTGGTTTCCGTAACTGAGAGAACCCGGGAAATTGGCATTCGCAAAGCCCTGGGTGCACGAAATTCTACCATTAAACAACAATTTCTGTCCGAAGCAATAACCATTGGCCAGCTAGGAGGAATCCTGGGAATAATCCTGGGTATAGTTATTGGAAATGTAGTTTCTTTTCTCATCGGATCATCATTTATCATTCCCTGGCTATGGATTTTTGCCGGTTTTGCTATTTGTTTTGCCGTGGGTATTGTATCCGGGTATTTCCCTGCCATTAAAGCGGCAAAGCAGGATCCGATTGTTGCATTAAGATATGAATAAACAATAATTGATTATGGAAGAGTTTTATATTAAAAAAACATTCAATACACCTGAGGTTCGTTTTTCACCTAATGAAGGCATATTGAAAATCGAAGGCCGTTCTATACCCGAAGATCCCGGAGATATTTATGATAATATAATTGACCTTCTCAAGCACTATTTTGAAAACCCACGGGAAGTTACCCGTGTAGATATTAAGCTTGAATACATCAATAGCGGATCCTCAAAATACCTTCTCGAATTGCTCCGGATAATCAAGGCCAATTATGATGAAGGAAATGACTGTATTATTAACTGGTATTATGAAGAGGACGATGAATCGATTTATGAACTGGGACAGCACTACCAGAATACCATTCAGGTCCCTTTCAAACTGATTGATTATTATTAGCCTTATTCGTTCAGTGGGAATCCCTGAATTGATCGTCTGAAAAGCAGCTTTAAGGCTTAGATAAGAGGCCTTATTAAATGGCATTACAAGTTGGGGCTTATTCATAAGGACCCAAAAAAAGCCGTTCTGGCAAAGAACGGCTTTTTATGATTCAGGGCTTAAATCCGATCACTATTTGGAATAATCCATAGCAGCCATGCGTTTATAATTATTATACCTCCACTTGGCATTTTCCTCTGCAACCTTAAATAGCTGTTCCGCTTCAACCGGGAAAGATTTCATTAATGAAGTGTAACGCACCTCAGATTTTAGGAAATCCTGGAAAAGATTCCAATCCGGCTCTTTTGAATCCATCTGGAAAGGATTCTTTCCTTCATCTTCCAGAGCAGGATTATACCGATAGAGAGACCAGTATCCACACTCTACTGCTTTGGCAGTTTGAGCCTGTGCAGCTCCCATTCCGGCACGGAGGCCATGATTAATACAAGGGGAATAAGCGATGATCACAGAAGGACCCGGATAAGCTTCGGCTTCACGAACGGCTTTGAGATACTGGGACTGGCTGGCGCCCATAGAAACCTGGGCTACATAAATATAACCATAGCTCATGGCCATCACGCCCAGATCCTTTTTCCTGATCTTCTTACCTGAAGCAGCAAACTTGGCTACTGCACCTACCGGTGTTGACTTTGATGCCTGACCACCGGTGTTGGAATAAACTTCGGTATCGAGAACCAGTATATTCACGTCCTCGCCTGAAGCCAGCACGTGATCAAGTCCACCATATCCGATATCGTAAGCCCAGCCGTCTCCTCCAAAAACCCAGACAGACTTCTTCACCAGGTACTGCTTTAATTTCACTATTTCGGCAATTTCAGCAGATTTTTCTTTTTCAGCAACAGCCAAAACTTTTTTTGATGCTTCTACAGAACCCTCAGCATTGTTCTTGTTTTCGATCCAATTTTTAAACGCTTCTTTTGTCTCATCTGCGAGGCCGTTCTGCATCGCTTTTTCCATTAAATCCTGGATGAGATCTCTCATCTGGTTCACTCCCATTGCCATACCATACCCATACTCGGCATTGTCTTCAAATAAAGAGTTTGCCCATGCAGGTCCATGACCTTCATGATTTACCGTATATGGAGTGGAAGGAGCAGAACCTCCGTAGATAGATGAACATCCTGTAGCATTGGCAATCATCATCCTGTCTCCGTAAAGCTGGGTAATAAGCTTAATATATGGCGTTTCTCCACAACCTGCACAAGCACCATGGAATTCAAACAAAGGCTGAGCAAACTGAGAATTCTTAATTGTTTTGGATTTTTCGAGAATTGTGTCTTTGTAACTGACATTTTCGGAAATATAATTCCATCGTTCGATTTCCTTCTCCTGTGAGGCAAGGGGTTTCATGACAAGTGCTTTATCTTTAGAAGGACAGACATCAGCACAGTTACCACAACCTGTACAATCGAGTATTGTAACCTGGATTTTATATTTCAGGCCTTGCAGTGCCTTGCCTTTTGCATCAATAACCGGAGTTCCTTCCGGTAATCCTTCAACCTCTTTTTCATCCATGAGGAAAGGACGAATTGTGGCGTGAGGACAAACGTAAGAACACTGGTTACACTGAATACAATTTTCGGGAATCCACTCAGGAACATTAACCGCAATTCCTCTTTTTTCATACTGTGTGGTTCCGGGAGGAAAGGATCCATCCTCACGACCCCTGAATGCACTTACCGGAAGATCATCACCCTTTAATAAATTCATGGGCTCAGCAACATTTTTCACAAAGTCCGGGATTTCCCGGTCGTCTTTTTCTTCAGAAAGGCTAATATTTTTCCATTCCTCCGGAATTTCGATTTTTTCGACCTCACCTCCCTTGTCCACGGCCGCATTATTCATTTTCACTATTTCCTCTCCTTTTCGGCCAAAAGATTTTTGGATAAATTTCCTCATTTCATCAACCGCGAGATCATAAGGAATTACTTCTGCGATCTTGAAAAATGCCGATTGCATTATCGTGTTGGTCCGGGTACCTAACCCAATTTCCTCGGCAATCTTTGTTGCATTAATGATATACATTTTAATGTTATGCTCGGCAAGATACTTTTTCATTCCATCGGGAAGTCTGTTTTTTGTTTCCTCGGCATCCCAGATGGAATTCAGAAGAAAAGTACCTCCATCCTTCAGACCTTTCAGCATATCATATTTATCAATGTAGGAAGGAACATGACAAGCAACAAAATCCGGGGAAGAAACCAGGTAGGTTGACCGTATGGGTGAATCTCCAAACCTGAGGTGAGAAGTGGTAATCCCACCGGATTTTTTCGAATCGTAAGCAAAATAGGCCTGACAGAACTTGTCGGTTGATTCACCAATGATCATGATGGAATTTTTATTGGCTCCTACTGTACCATCAGCACCGATCCCATAGAATTTAGCTTCATAAGTCCCTTCTACAGAAGTTTGAATTGGATCACTTATCGGGAGGGAAAGGAATGAAACATCATCGACAATACCTACAGTGAAGCGGTTCTTTGGCTCATTTAATTTCAGGTTATCATAAACCGATTTGATCATGGCGGGTGTAGTATCCTTTGAACTCAACCCGTAACGTCCGCCTACTACCAGCGGGGAATTTTCCTTTCCGTAGAAAAGATCACGGACATCAAGGTATAAAGGTTCACCATTTGCACCTGGCTCCTTGGTACGATCCAGAACCGCAATTCTTTTGACACTTTTCGGAAGTGCTTTCATAAAATATTTTCCAGAAAAGGGTCGATAAAGATGGACAGTGACCAAACCTACTTTTTCTCCATTCGCATTTAGATAATCAACCGTCTCTCTAATGGTTTCAGTAACCGACCCCATAGCCACAACAACATTTTCGGCATCCTCAGCACCGTAATAGGTAAAGGGGTGATACTCACGTCCGGTAATTTTAGATATTTCCTGCATATACTCCTCAACAGTGTCCGCTATTGTCTCATAGAAAGGGTTGATGGCCTCTCTTGCCTGGAAATAAATATCAGGGTTCTGGGCGGTTCCTCGTGTAACCGGGTGTTCAGGATTAAGGGCATTATCACGGAATTTCTGCAAAGCATCACGGTCGATCAGTCTCGCCAGATCTTCCATGGCCGGAACTTCAACTTTCTGCAATTCGTGAGAAGTTCTGAAACCATCGAAAAAATGAAGGAAAGGGATCCTTGATTTAATTGCGCCCAGGTGCGCTATACCAGCAAGATCCATAATCTGCTGAACACTTCCGGTAGCCAGCATGGCAAAACCGGTATGTCTGGTACTCATCACATCACTGTGATCCCCAAATATTGAAAGTGCCTGTGCCGCAAGTGAACGGGCAGATACATGGAAAACTGCGGGAAGTAATTCTCCGGATATTTTATACATGTTGGGGATCATAAGCAGAAGACCCTGTGAAGCTGTAAATGTAGAGGTAAGCGCTCCGGCTTGAAGGGATCCGTGCACAGCACCTGCAGCACCCCCTTCAGATTGCATTTCTGTAACTCTAACAACTTCGCCAAATATATTTTTTCTACCATGAGCAGCCCATTCGTCAATATTCTCTGCCATGTTTGATGATGGTGTGATAGGATATATAGCGGCAACTTCACTAAACATATATGCTATGTGAGATGCTGCATAGTTTCCGTCACAGGTCAAAAACGTCTTTTTTTTATCAGCCATTGTATTGTGAATTAATTATTTAAGTATTAAAAACAAGTTTCCGATTCGCATCACAAAATTACTATAATTGGGGAGAAAAACTCAGGTTTTTCGGCCTGTAAAGCTTATATATATTGAATTCAAATAAGAAGATAATGAACGATAAAAACAGATAAAAAGAAAATGGTATGCTCAGAAGATTTTGGATCCCTGCGGTTAAGAAATGGAGACAAAAATGGGAAATGGGATTAAAAATTACAGGCCTGGTTTATTGATTTCAACATAATCATTTTATTACCTGTATGATAATTCTAAAGATGAAAATAAGGAATTTGCCTTTATTCAGGCAGTATTTTGCCATAGCCCTTACTGAAGCATCGCTATTGTTTTTAAAAAGTTAAAGTATTCTTATCATTAATTCTTTAGATTTAGAATTAAAAAAATATAAATTTGCACTAAATTTTGATTTTTAGATAACAATTTATAAGAAAATAAAGAGCATTAACTTATTGATTGAAATAAGATTAAGCTTAAAAATCCTGATTTAATGAAAAATATTTTTGAAACACTTGCGAAGAAAAAGATATCCCTTCCCGGGGATGTAGAGGAATTATTGAGGAATTGTAAGCATTTAACAGTATTTGACAGCTACGAAGATCTGGCTGTTGCTTCTGTCGGAGGGCCTGGTAAAAACTATTTTGAGGTAAAGTATGATGTACCGGGTAAAGGAGAAATTACCGAGGTTGTTGTTCACAGGGTAAAGAATGGCATTTCCGCAAATTATACTGAGCCTTATATGAGAAGAAGGGATCCGAATACCATGACCGTGGCAGATGACTTACCCAGTGATAAGGCGAAATTCAAAGACAGATACGGATATGATTTTTCCGAATTAAAAGTTGAAACCCTGGAATGGTTAAAAAATCAGGATCTGGCTGCATTTTTTTACTTTGCCGGTCGAAAAGGAATTGGCCTTGGTGGCCTGGCAATTGCACCTGCTAATGCAGGGTTTTTCGCTATGGGGCTTGCGATGCTTCAGAAAATATTGCCGGTAGATTCCCTGGATGATCATTTTAGCATTGATTCTGTAATATATGTTGCCCCCACCTTTCGACATACCCATTTTGAGGGAAAACAGGCAGTAATTCACAATCGTCTGAAAGGGCTGCATGAAATATTCTCCTATAATCTGTATCCCGGCCCAAGTGCTAAAAAGGGACTCTACGGTGCTTTGCTAACCAAGGGGGAAAGAGAAGGCTGGGTTACTACCCACTGCTCTACGGTCGAAGTGGTCAGCCCCTATGACAACACTACCACCTTTATGCATGAAGGTGCCAGCGGCGGTGGAAAGAGTGAAATGCTTCAACATATAGTGCGAGAACCTACCGGATTGGTTCTTATTGGAGAAAACATAAAAACAGAAGAAAAGCGGATGTTAAGTTTACCCCTGTTCTGTTCTTTCAACCCTGTTACTGATGATATGGCTTTGTGTCATCCCTCCATTCAAAAAAGCAATGGAAAATTATCGGTTCTTGATGCCGAAAACGCTTGGTTCATCAGAGTTGACAGTGTTAATGAATACGGCGATGATCCCTTTTTGGAGAAAATAACCATTAATCCGCAAAAGCCACTATTGTTTCTGAATATTGAAACAAATCCGGACTCAACTGCGCTGATCTGGAATCACATTGAGGACGAGCCAGGAAAAAAATGCCCAAACCCGAGAGTAATTCTTCCCCGTGATATTGTGCCCGGAATCCTTAATCGTCCGGTAAAAATTGATGTACGAAGTTTCGGTGTGCGGACTCCCCCTTCAACGCGGGAAAATCCAAACTTTGGAATTCTTGGTTTGTTCCATATTCTCCCCCCGGCATTGGCCTGGCTGTGGAGGCTTGTGGCTCCAAGGGGTCATGCCAATCCAAGTATAGTGGGAGGAGGAGGAATGCAGTCAGAAGGTGTAGGTTCCTATTGGCCCTTTGCCACGGGAAAAATGGAGGATCATGCGAATATGCTTCTGGAACAGGTAATTCAGACGCCCAGAACACGTTATACCTTAGTCCCTAACCAATACATCGGCGTTTGGAAAGTAGGTTTTAAACCGCAGCTTCTAATGCGTGAATATCTGACCCGAAGAGGGAATGCAAAATTAAGAACCGATCAGTTTGACGAGGCTCGTTGTCCTCTGCTGGGCTATGAGCTGAATTACCTTACCCTTGAAGGTTCAAAGATTCCTTCACGTTTCCTTAAAGTCTACCGGCAAACTGAGGTGGGCTTTGAAGGTTATGATGCAGGAGCCAGGATATTGTATGATTTCTTTAAGAAAGAACTTCCGAAGTTTATTAGCCCCGGGCTTTCAGCAACAGGCAAAAGGATTATAGATGCGTGTATGTCTGATGCCTCAGTTGAAGACTATAACTCGATTATTCCTATGAATTATCAGTATTCTTTTCAATCCATTCAGGATTATGAGGAAAAGAATGATGAATATATCAGGGAGATGCTTTAGCCTGATGAATTTAAAGGACTTTGGATTCAGATATTCCTAAACCGGGAGGAATATTGCCCTAGACAGTTCCTCAGCGGCGGAGCCGCATATCCAGGTATCTAACTATTATTGGCCGTGTTCCTGGTAAACGGTAAAAGGTAAAAAGTAAAGGGTTTTGATAATCACAATGAGGAAGTATTTTTCACAAATTACGGCATTTCGTAGTGCGCTATCGTAGTTACTTGATATTCTGCGCTTTAAAAAATGCAATTAGATAATAGGTGCCATACGTACATCCTGCTCTCAACTGTAATTAATCTGTCCATAAGGTCCGAAATACTCATTCAGTGTTAAATTTCAGCGGTATTCGTGAGCTCGTTATCACTCGGTTCTGCGTTGCTGTAAAAATTTTAAATCCTCATATCCGCCCTTGCGGATACTGCGGTTTAAAATTTTTGCGCGCCTCCGTAAAAGAACGGGGCCGGATTTGTTGTTTTCCTTTTTAATGTACCGGCCGGTTTTTTCATTTCAGATGAACTTTGGTTACTTCGGCTCTGAACCGCCAAAACACAAAAAATAAGAATAGTACCCATTCAATTCATCAGTCCGTCCATTGCAGGGGAATGAAGAAATTAAGGATAATATTGAATTGAATTACAATAAAGTGTAAATTGGTCTGAAAAATAAAAAGCATTATGTCTAGAAATGTAATCTATATAGGGGTGGCTATAATTCTGGTAGTCGCTATAATTGCCGTTTATTTTTATCAACTGGGACATGACGATCTAAGCAGGCTTAAACCTGCATATGAAATAACGGCAGAAACGCTTTATTTTGAATTTTCAGAAAATGAAGCAACTGCAAATGAGAAATACCTTGACAAAGTGTTGCAGGTTACAGGTATATTGAAAGATATGGAAATAAAATCCGACAGCACATGGAATCTCGTACTAAAAACATCGGATCCCCACGGATCTGTAGTCTGCAGTTTTGATGATTATACCCTGCCAAAACAACATCTTCTTGAAGCAGGAAATATGATTACCGTTCGCGGGATCTGTTCGGGAATGCTAATGGATGTTTTGTTGAACAACTGTGTCTTAATAAAACCTTAATTTTCTTAACCGACATTTTATGAAGGGGAAAACAATATTTCTCATTGTAGCCTTTGGACTTATCATCCTGTTTTTGTCAACCTATTTGTACATTAAAAAAAATAACCTTGCCGAAAGTGATGCAGATTTCAGGATTTCTGCCCAGGAACTTTTTACGAAATATTCCGAAAATACAAATGAAGCCAACAAAAAATACCGCAATAAAATTCTGGAGGTAACCGGAGTAGTTGACGCTGTCAATATTGTTTCCAACAATGTATTGGATCCGGTTATTGAGATAACTGACCCTCATTTAACCCTGCGAACCCAGAATCCTTCAGCATCCATCTTTTGCACATTTAACGAGAAGTTCCGTATGAACCCTGTTCCGGTGTCTGAAAATGAAATTATTACTGTCAAAGGTATCTGCAAAGGCATGTTACTTACTGATGTTCGGCTGGAGGAATGTATAATTGTGGAATCTTCCCGATAATGAATTGAATCTAAAGGCAAACCCCTGCTCTATAGATTCCAGAACACATTATCCTGTTAAGAAAGGGGAAAATATTTTCACTATTTTCACATAAAATTCTTACAGCTATGAAAATTGGAATATTACGGGAAACAAAAACTCCACCAGATAAAAGGGTTCCGCTTACTCCGGTCCAGTGCAGAGAGTTGATTGAAAAATATCCGGGTATTGAAATTCAGGTACAACCGGATGATAACAGGGCTTATTCAAATAAGGAATATCGGGTTGAAAAAATTCCCCTTAACGACAAGCTGTCTGATTGTGATCTTCTGCTGGGAGTAAAAGAAGTCGACATTTCCAGTCTTATTGCGAATAAAACTTACCTCTTTTTCTCACATACAGCAAAAAAACAAGCCCATAATCACGATTTACTGAAAGCAATTCTTACAAAGAAGATCACACTTATTGATTATGAATATCTTACGAAAGACGACAATACCAGAATAGTAGCCTTTGGTCGTTGGGCCGGTATTGTTGGAGCTTATAATGCCCTGATTGCTTATGGTAAACGATACCACCAATTTGAACTGAAACCGGCATGGGAGTGCAAAGATCTGGCTCAACTGTTTGGTGAATTAAACAAAGTTAAAATCAGCAACATAAAAATCCTGATCACCGGAGGAGGCAGAGTAGCCCATGGAGCAATGGAAACACTTTCAAATGCAGGAATAAAAAAGATAAATCCGGATAAATTCACCTCCAGGCAATACAATACAGCTGTATTTACACAACTCGATCCCTGGCATTATACAAAACCCATGGATGGCCGAAAGTTTGACCTAAATCATTTTTTCACTTTTCCCGAAGAATACGAAAATGCTTTTCTACCTTATACCCGGATAACAGATATGTTAATTGCTTGTCATTACTGGGATCCACGTTCACCCGTGTTTATGACAAAGGAGGATATGAAACAGGAAGATTTCCGGATTAAGATCATTGCTGATGTGAGTTGTGATATAAATGGTCCGATTCCTTCCACTCTAAGGGCATCAACCATTGAAGATCCGGTATATGGTTATGATCCCATAAATGAAGTTGAGGCCGACCCCTGGGCCCCCGGGAATATTCTGGTTATGGCTGTAGATAATTTGCCCGGAGAATTACCCAGAGATGCCTCAAATGACTTCGGACGTAAGCTTATTGATGAGGTGATGCCCTACCTTCTGGGCATAAAAAAAGGAAATATCCTTAACCATGCGACCATCGTGAAACAGGGCAGGTTAACAGATAAATTCGTTTATCTCAAGGATTTTGCTGAAGGAAAAGGTCGATAAAAATTTGATACAGGAACGATCAGGATTTTTCCTTTAATTTCCTTATCATTTCAAGTGGTTCTTTATCTTTAAAAATTGCACTTCCCACAACGAAAACATCAACCCCTGCCTGCGACAATTCCGCAATATTAGAAATATCAACACCTCCATCAATCTGAATTAGGGTATTCAGATCACGGCTTACAATCATTTGCCTGAGCTTTTTAATTTTTTCTACTGTCTGCGGAATAAAACTTTGTCCACCAAAGCCCGGATTGACAGACATTAGCAGTACCATATAAACATCGGGAAGAATATTTTCAAGCACACTGACAGGAGTGGCGGGGTTAAGTGTGACAGATGCTTTCATCCCCAGGTCCTTAATTTTTTGAATGGTACGATGCAAATGATCACAGACCTCATAATGAACAGTAAGGTTATCCGCACCCGCTTCACGGAAATCTTCGAGATAGCGGTCGGGGTCACGAATCATAAGATGCGTATCCAGGGGAAGCTTTGAAATGCTTTTTATCTGTTTAATAATCGGAAAGCCAAAAGTAAGGTTAGGCACAAAATTCCCATCCATAATATCAAGATGCAAAAAATCTGCCCTGGAGGAATTTACCAGTTCAATTTGTTCACCTAACTTCAGAAAATTAGCGTTTAAAATAGAAGGAGCGATCAGTGCCATATTTTTTTTCCCAAAGATAATAAATCAGGATTATTCCCGGACCAATATAAGAAATTTGAATTCGTTTACATCAGAGGAAAGGGGTGTCTCTATCCAAGATAACTTTTCAGGATACGGCTCCGGGTTGTATGTTTTAGTCTTTTTATGGCCTTCTCTTTTATCTGGCGAACCCTTTCTCTGGTGAGATTAAACTCTTCTCCAATTTCTTCCAGCGTATGCGGATGCTTTCCGTTTAAGCCAAAATACAAACGAATAATGCTGGCTTCACGATAGGTAAGGGTTGAAAGTGCCCGTTCAATTTCTTTACGGAGAGATTCATTTAATAGTTCTTTATCAGGACTGGGGGTGTCATCGTTTAGAAGCACATCATAAAGATTTCCTTCTTCCCCATCCTGCAGGGGTGCATCCATAGAAACATGACGTCCTGAGGATCTGATAGCATCTTTTATGTCGTCGGGAGCCAATTCCATGGTCTGAGCGATTTCAAGAATAGTGGGTTCGCGCTCAAAATCCTGTTCCAACTCATTAAATGTTTTGTTGATTTTATTTATGGACCCGATCTTATTAAGTGGCAATCGGACTATTCTTGCCTGCTCGGCCAGCGCTTGAAGAATGGACTGACGTATCCACCAAACGGCATAAGATATAAACTTAAACCCCCGGGTTTCATCAAATCGCTGAGCAGCTTTAATAAGTCCCAGATTCCCTTCATTTATAAGATCGGGAAGACTAAGTCCTTGATTCTGATACTGTTTAGCAACAGAGACAACAAACCTAAGATTTGCATTTATGAGTTTCTCAAGGGCGATCCGGTCATTTTTCTTAATTCTTCTTGCAAGTTCTACTTCTTCCTCTGCGCTAATAAGATCAACCTTTCCAATTTCATGAAGATACTTATCAAGTGAAGGAGTCTCCCGGTTAGTTACCTGTTTGATAATCTTAAGCTGTCTCATGTGGCGGAGGTATTTAAGTAGTATTTATACGTAAAACAAATTAATTGGTTACTGGTTTACCATAAAAAGATTCGTATTTATCATTTTCTGTAAATATTGGAATAAATAATTTATTTAACAACTCATACAACTGAAAAACAAAGTATTATTTAGTATATTTTTAACGATTTCTTAATAAAAAAATTCATTTATATGCCTAAGAAAATTATTTTTGTCCTTGCGAAGAGAAATTATGATGATTTATTTGCATGAATTCAGGAAATCCTTTAATATTGCAAAAGATTCCATTCTCAGAAAATCTAATTTCCCTGAAATAATCACTTCTGAAACTTTTCAGAAAAATTCAAAATAAATTTTAGTTTTAAATTATAGTATTTTATTTATTCCCCAAACTTTATGTACGACATTCTTGAATTGAACAAGAAGCTATTGGCTGAGCTACGCCAGATAGCTAAAGATCTTAAAATTAAACGAGTAGAATCTTATAAAAAACAGGATCTTATTTACAAGATTCTTGATCAGCAAGCCATTGATGCATCAGAAGCGAAAGCGTCAAAGAAATCAAAAGCTGAAAAAGAAAAATCAAAAACGGATAGTAAAAAAGAAACTCCCAAAGCCCAAAAGTCAGGAAAACGGGGCAGACCGAAAAAGGCTGAGGCTGAGGAGAAACCTAAAGAAGAAGTTGGCAATAACCCCTCACCAAAAAAAGGAGAAGAAAAAGCAGAAAAGGAGGACTCTTCGAAGCAACTATCCAGGCATTACAAACCTAAAGAAAAGTCCCAGGAAAAGCAATTTGACAAACGCCAGGAAAAAGGATCAGATCAAAAGCATCGGCAGGAAAGCAGGAAAGATCAGAGACATGAGAGCAATGGAGAACGAAGGTATCATCAGGATAAAAACAATTTCAGAAGGCAACAACATGACCGGGGCAGACAAAATGACAAATACGACTTTGAAGGACTAATCAGCAATTCCGGAGTGCTGGAAATCATGCCCGATGGTTATGGCTTCTTAAGATCGGCCGATTTTAACTACCTTAACTCACCTGACGATATTTATGTTTCCCAGTCTCAGATAAAATTATTTGGCCTAAAAACCGGTGATAACATCAAAGGAACAATCCGCCCCCCGAAGGAAGGAGAAAAATATTTCCCCCTGATAAAGGTTGAGGAAATCAATGGAAGATCTCCTGATTTTATAAGAGACAGGGTTCCTTTCGACTACCTTACTCCACTTTTCCCGGAAGAAAAATTTCAGCTTGTCGGAACTGGACATAACAACCTTTCTGTCAGAGTAGTCGATATGTTTTCACCCATTGGTAAAGGTCAGCGTGGATTAATCGTGGCGCAGCCCAAAACCGGTAAGACAATTCTTCTGCAAAATATAGCCAATGCCATTGCTGCTAACCATCCTGAAGTTTACATGATTATTCTTCTTATAGATGAAAGGCCCGAGGAAGTGACCGATATGGCAAGAAATGTAAATGCAGAAGTAATATCCTCTACCTTTGATGAACCTGCCGAACGCCACGTTCGGATTGCCAATATAGTACTGGAAAAAGCCAAACGAATGGTGGAATGCGGACATGATGTGGTTGTTTTACTCGATTCCATTACCCGGCTTGCCAGAGCTTTTAATACCGTATCCCCGGCCTCAGGAAAAGTCCTTTCAGGAGGGGTTGATGCCAATGCTCTGCACAAACCGAAACGGTTTTTTGGTGCAGCCAGAAATATTGAAAACGGCGGATCCTTAACCATAATTGCTACCGCGCTTACCGAAACCGGTTCAAAGATGGATGATGTTATTTTTGAAGAATTCAAAGGTACAGGCAACATGGAACTCCAGCTCGACAGAAAATTATCCAACAAACGGGTGTGGCCTGCTGTAGACATCAATGCATCAAGTACACGCCGGGAAGATCTCTTGCTGGATAAAGAAATGATGAATAAACTCTGGATATTGAGAAATTATCTTGGTGACATGAACTCCGTGGAAGCCATGGAATTCCTGCGCGACCGTATGAATAAAACCGAAACCAACGAAGAATTTCTTATTTCCATGAACGCTGAATAGGCTGTAAAAAACTAGCTTAAGGACTTCGATCAGCCGTCTTGATTCCCGTATTGAGATGGCTTTTTTTATTGGTTCTTACAAAACTGACAGAGTTCCATAACAACAAAAGCGAGGGGGCAAACCCGGGTTGCCAGGTAAAAATCTAAGCAGAATTAAATAATTTTCTGTGACAACGATAACAATTCATTACACATTATTGCAAATCACCGGTTTTTTTGTCAATTTATTCTATAAATAAGTTATAAATTATCATTTTAAACCGAATTTTTTATAAAAATGCATAATTAGTTCTTAAATTTGGCGCTTGATAATTAAAAAGGATATTTCCCCTTTTCAATTGGAGAAAAGAACAAAAATTCAAAATTTAAAAATTACATAACATTGACTGGAAAAACTTTATTTGACAAGATCTGGGATGCTCACGTTGTGGAGGTAATCGAAAATGGTCCCAGCGTATTATATATTGACAGGCATCTGATTCATGAGGTAACAAGTCCACAGGCATTTGCGGGTATCGAAGAACGAGGAATTGAAGTATTCCGTCCTCAAAATACTGTGGCTACCTGTGATCATAATGTTCCCACACTTGATCAGCATCTCCCCATCAAGGATGCACTTTCAAGGTTCCAGGTAAACAAACTGGCAGAAAACTGTGAAAAACACAATATTACCCTTTATGGCCTCAATCATCCCTATCAGGGCATTGTCCATGTGATTGGTCCTGAATTGGGAATTACACAGCCAGGTATGACCATTGTGTGCGGAGACAGTCATACTTCAACCCACGGAGCTTTTGGCAGTGTAGCTTTTGGAATAGGAACCAGTGAAGTTGAAATGGTGCTTGCTACTCAATGTATTCTCCAGCCCAAACCCAAAAAAATGCGGATCAATGTTGAAGGAAAATTACAAGAGGGAGTAGGAGCTAAAGACATCATTCTTTATATCATATCTAAGATCACAGCCAGCGGGGGAACCGGTTACTTCATCGAATATGCCGGTTCGGCAATCAGAAGTCTCTCCATGGAAGGCAGGATGACCATTTGCAACATGAGCATTGAAAGTGGGGCAAGAGGAGGACTGATTGCTCCTGATGAAACAACATTTGCCTATCTTAAGGGAAGGGAATTTGCTCCAAAAGGAAAGGATTTTGATGCAGCCATTGAAAAATGGAGGGAACTAAAAAGTGATGAGAATGCAGTATTTGACAAAGAATATCACTTTGATGCTGCTGATATTACCCCCATGATCACCTATGGAACCAATCCGGGTATGGGAATTAAGATCAACGAACATATTCCGGACGAAAGTAAAATCCCGAATAATGCCTTGGCAAGTTTTCGCAAGTCTCTGGCATATATGGGACTGGATGCTGGAATGGAACTCATCGGAAAAGAAATAGATTATGTATTTGTAGGCAGTTGCACGAATGGAAGAATAGAAGATCTTCGGGAAGTCGCCAGGTTTGTAAAAGGCCGCAAAAAAGCAGATAATATTACGGCATGGATTGTACCGGGTTCCAAACAGGTTGAAAAACAGGCTCATGAGGAAGGAGTTACAAAAGTTCTGGAAGAGGCAGGGTTTAAACTCCGGCAACCGGGTTGTTCTGCCTGTCTTGCCATGAACGAAGATAAAATTCCGGAAGGCAAACTTGCTGTATCCACCTCTAACCGGAATTTTGAAGGCCGGCAGGGGCCGGGTGCCAGGACCATGCTTGCAAGTCCTTTAACAGCAGCAGCAGTGGCAATCACAGGAAAAATTACGGATCCAAGGACACTCCTGCAGGAAGTTGAAATGATTTGATAAACCCTGAAACCGCGATAAAAAATTGTTATTGTTCAATTTGAAATGATATTTCATCAAAAATAAAGAATCATGCCAATAGAAAAATTTTCTGTTATTAATTCCACAATTGTCCCTCTCCCTGTTGAAAATATTGATACGGACCAGATCATCCCCGCTCGTTTTTTAAAAGCTACCACCAGGGAGGGATTTGGAGAAAATCTTTTCAGAGACTGGCGTTACGATAAAAACAATCAGCCCAGAAATGATTTTCCTCTTAACAACAAAAAATATAGCGGGAAAATCCTGGTTGCCGGTAAAAATTTTGGGAGCGGATCAAGTCGTGAGCATGCAGCATGGGCCCTCCATGATTATGGTTTTAAGGTGGTTGTATCCAGTTTTTTCGCAGATATTTTTAAGAATAATGCCCTGAATAACGGATTACTTCCTGTGCAGATATCGGAGGATTTTCTTGCGAAGATATTTGAGGAAGTAGAAAAAGACCCAGGGGTTCAATTAAAAGTGGATCTGGAAAACCAGTTGCTAACCTTACTTTCAACGGGTGACAAAGAAGACTTTGATATCAATGCATATAAAAAAGAATGCCTTCTAAACGGTTATGATGACATTGATTATCTGCTTAATCTTAAGAATAAAATTGGAGCTTTTGAAAAAAGTAGAACCTAAAACAATTCGATTATGCGTGTAAGCATTATGGATACCACACTTCGTGATGGTGAACAGACTTCAGGGGTTTCGTTTACGGCTACTGAAAAACTAAATATCGCAAAACTTCTTTTAGAGGACTTAAACATTGACCGGGTTGAGATTGCCTCTGCAAGGGTTTCAGAAGGAGAATTTGAAGGAGCAAAAGCTATCTTTGACTGGGCTAATCATCATGGTTTTCTTGAAAGAGTAGAAGTCCTGGGGTTTGTGGATAACAGTGAATCCCTGGAATGGATAAAAAATGCCGGCGGAAAAGTTATCAATCTCTTAACCAAAGGCTCACTCAAGCATTGCCGCCTGCAGTTAAAAAAAACTCCTGAAGAACATATTTCGGATATAAAGCGGGTATTGAAAAACGCGGAAGAAATGAACATGAGGGTAAACATTTATTTCGAGGATTGGTCGAATGGAATGAGGAATTCACCAGATTATGTTTACCAGATGTTAGATCATCTTAAAGATGAGAGAATTGAACATTTCATGCTCCCCGATACACTGGGTATTTTAAACCATGAAGAAACCTTTACTTTCTGCAAAGATATTAAAGACCGGTATCCGGGGCTGCAGTTTGATTATCATGCTCACAATGATTATGACCTTGCTACAGCAAATGTATACGCTTCTCTAAAAGCGGGGATTAGCGGAATTCACACGACTTTAAACGGACTGGGTGAAAGAGCGGGTAATGTCCCACTTTCCAGCGTTATTGGAATTGTTCAGGATCATTTGCATTATGAGCTGTCGATAAACGAAAAAAATCTTTACAGGGTAAGTAAATTTCTTGAGTCTTTTTCAGGGATCCGTATTCCGGCCAATAAACCCCTGATCGGAGAGAATGTATTCACACAAACCAGTGGAATTCATGCCGATGGAGATAATAAAAACAATCTGTATTTCAATGATCTGTTGCCTGAGCGTTTTGGAAGAAAACGACAGTATGCACTGGGCAAAATGTCGGGAAAAGCCAGCATCTTAAAAAATCTGGAAGAACTTGGAATTGAGTTGACCAAACAAGAAATGAAAAAAGTAACGAAGAGAGTTATTGAGCTTGGCGATAAAAAAGAAACCGTTACCAAGGAGGATCTTCCCTATATCATTTCCGATGTACTGCGAAATGAAAAAATAAAACAAAACATTAAAATAAAAAACTACTCCCTTTCTGTTGCTGCAGGCTTAAGGTCTATGGCTACACTCAGTATAGAAATCAACTCCAAAGTCTATGAAGAAACCGCCTCTGGTGATGGCCAATATGATGCATTCATGAAGGCGCTATGGAAGATATACGATCAACTGGGAAAAAGTCATCCTATACTTACGGATTACATTGTAACCATTCCCCCCGGGGGCAAAACCGATGCTCTTGTTGAGTGTATGATTACCTGGGATTATAAAGGAAAGACCTTTAAAACACGCGGTTTGGACTCAGATCAAACCATCGCCGCTATAAAGGGAACCATCAGGATGTTAAACATTATTGAAGAAATGGACCTTGGGACAATCGCTAAAAAAATAATCGCTTAAGAAGATAGATATGAATTACAAAATCGCAGTTTTGCCCGGTGATGGTATTGGACCGGAAATCATTGATCAGGCTGTTAAGGTATTAAGATCGATTGGAAAGAAATTCAATCACCAGTTTGAATTTACAGAAGCCCTTGTTGGTGCAATAGCCATCGATAAAACTGGAAACCCTTTCCCCGATGATACCCTGAAAACATGTATGGAATCAGATGCCGTCTTGTTTGGTGCCATAGGAGACCCTAAATATGACAATGATCCGAAAGCAAAAATTCGTCCGGAACAGGGACTTCTTGCCATGAGAAAAAAACTGGGGTTATATGCAAACATTAGACCGGTCAATACCTTCAAATCGCTACTTCATAAATCCCCCCTGCGGCAGGACCTCATTGAGAATACCGATTTTGTGGTAGTACGAGAGCTTACCGGTGGCATCTATTTTGGAGAACCCAGTGGCAGGTCGGAGGATGGCAATAAAGCTTTTGATACCAATATTTATTCCCGCGAAGAAATCATAAGAATTGTTAAGTTGGGTTTCGAATATGCCAGAAAAAGGAACAAACAATTAACAGTAGTAGATAAAGCCAATGTACTGGCTACTTCTCGTTTATGGAGAGAAACTGTTCAGGAGATGGCGCCAGCCTATCCAGATATCGAAGTGGACTATATGTTCGTTGATAATGCAGCCATGCAAATTATCCAATGGCCTAAAAAGTTTGATGTCCTGGTTACAGAAAATATGTTCGGTGATATACTTTCAGATGAAGCCAGCGTTATCACTGGTTCTCTTGGCTTGCTACCATCCGCCTCTGTTGGAATTCATACCTCTGTGTTTGAACCGATTCATGGCTCCTACCCCCAGGCTACCGGAAAGGATATTGCCAATCCACTGGCTACAGTGCTTTCTGCAGCAATGCTTCTTGAATTAGGTCTGGATCTTCCCGATGAAGCCAGAGCCATTCGGGTTGTGGTAGACAAATCAATGGAAGCCGGAATCGTTACTGAGGATATCAGTAAGGATAAAGCCTATAAAACCTCTGAGGTTGGTGACTGGCTTGCCGGAAATATATAAATAGTGCCTGCAGGTAAACGCCGATAACTGCTTATCCGGTAAAAGCTGCTTTAACATTAATGGAGAAATTTGATTCTGACACCCATTTATTTCTTTTTAATTTTGTCACTGGCATCAACCATTTGGCCCGGAAAAAGCCAATATGGGACTGATTTTTAGCCTTGCACGTCCGGTTACCTCTGCAATCCCGCCGGGAAATGAAGATCTCTTTGCGCTGACACTAAAACTTGCCCTTAAGGTTAACCCCATGGATGATTCAGAGGTCCGGAAAAAAAAGAGGAATGAATACCGCTCCATTATTCCGGGATCTGATGAAAACCTGGAGAAAAAGATAAAAAACCGGATTGGTGGTTTGGTGGAAGTCGTTTTTTCCTACCCACCGGGAAGCGTCGATTCATGACTTTTCAACATGAATCTTTGAACATAATATTGAACAAAGCGGTCATTTATTTGCTTTATTAAAAAACCAAAGACATGGGTAAGATAAAATTTAACGCCATTATAATCTTTGCGATACTGTTATTGACCAGCTTTTCAGGCATGGCCCAATTACCGACCCACTACCCCACTGGAGATGAAAAAGTTGCCTTCAACCTGATAAATATCCTCATCTTTTTCATTGTTCCGGTTTTGCTTCTGGTTTTTTACATATACTGGCTTCGTGCAAAACGTAAAAAAAGAGAAAAAGAGAAAGAAGAATAAAGCAAAACCTCAGAATAACAAAAACAAACGGC
>CAZQOV010000023.1:0-16746 GCA_964595055.1 uncultured Bacteroidaceae bacterium
AATTCATCCACTATTTCCAGTTCGCTGTCGCTCCTGGAAACAGGGATTCATTGAACTTCCAGCTTCTTCATTCTTCTTACCCTTCCTGCTTCGGGCTTTTAGCATCCAGTTTCTTTACAACAGCTTCTACAAGCGCATCCCCCCCTCCGTTTTTGTCAAAAAATCCATCTGCACCCTTTCGGAGACATGCCGAACGCATAGCGCTGTTTATGGAAAATATATATACCAGAATATTGTCCTTTGCCTCTTTTACGCTTTTAAGGATATCAAATCCGTTGCCATCTTGTAGCTGAAGATCAAGGATGATAACGTCAGGGATTTTTTCTTTCAGGTAGGCTATGCCTTCACTGTAACTGCTGGACCAATGGACATAATGGTCTTTCGTATTTAGCCGGGATAACATCCAGTTGACAATCTCCGCGTGATCTTCAATAATGAGCATGTCTCTTTTTTCATGCATATATATTCTCCTCAGCGTGCCGAAAACAAGAAAATTCTATTTTTTCTTCATTAGTTTTCTTATTGCTTTCAACAATTGTTCTTGTCCCAGCGGTCTTCCAATAAATTCCACGTTTTCTCTCTTTACCCATTCTCCACGATCGCCATTTATCATTTTTTCGCCATGGGTGATAACCGGCAATTCTCTTGTGAAATAATGCATGATTTCATTAATCCTATCATATCCTGTTATCAATTCTGCATTGATAATGATCAGTACTATTTTTGTATTTCTGAAAGTAACCTTGATGGCTTCTTCAATGTTCTTTACATGGATGGTATTAAGGAATTCATTGGAAACCATTGTTTTAATCCTGTCATAATCAACCGGGTTATTTTCAGCAACCAGAATGGTTCTGTCAGTTTTCAATTTATGTGCAGGATTTTCATGCTGGCCATTAGGATTATTTAAGGAGTAGGGGATGGAGAAAGAAAAACAGGATCCTTTGCCGGGGGCTGATTCGAGCCATATAGAGCCTCCCAGCTTATCCAAAAGTTTTTTTACAATAGCGAGTCCCAGTCCATTACCTTCATTTGTTACATTTGCAAGACCTTCTGCCTGACGAAATGGCTTAAAAATTTCCTTTTGATTTTCTTCACTGATCCCAATGCCGGAGTCTCTGACCGAAAATGTAATAAAATCTTTTTTGGGAAAGACATCCAGTATTACAAAGCCCCTTTCGGTATATTTAAAGGCATTGTCAAGTAAATATTTGAGTACCTGGAGAAGCCTGGTTATGTCTGTTTCCAGAATTATTTCCGCATCAATCTTTTCAAAATTGTTGATGAAGATTACATTCTCAGGAGTTTCCTTCAAACCGTAGTTTTGAAGAAAACTATCCAGTTCGGTCTTCAGGTTAAATTTTCCGGGTTCAATGGCAGATACACCTGAATCGAGCTTTGACATTTCCACGATCTTGTCAATGGTCTGGATGAGCCGATTTCCACTTTTATTGATGATTTTAACAAACCTTTTTCTCTGAGCTTTCGTGAGATTCTCTTTTTCAAGAAGATTTGCAAAACCCAGCAAACCATTCATTGGAGTCCTTATTTCATGACTCATATTCTCAAGGAAAGCGGTTTTAAGCCGCTCAGATTCCTCAGCTTTATCTTTTGCCTGAATGAGCTCTTTCTCCATTTTTTTTCTTACTGTAATATCATCAACGGTAGCCAGATATAGGGGTTTACCATGTTTTTGCACAAGAGAGGTGGAAATTAAAATGGTTCTTTTATGCGTTTTGCCTTCAATAAGATAACTCAGGTTTATTTCTTTTTTATTTATTTCTTCATTATCATGAATGGTTCTCTCAAATACCTTTTTTAATAAACATTTTGCACAAGAGCCACCCATATTCTGCCCTGTTTTTATTTTTGCTTCCTCCAAACAATTCAGTACTTCACAAAATGTTTTTCCGGTAATTTCCGTTTCCGATGCATTAAAAACAATTAAGCCTTTATTATTGATTCTTATTATCTTTTGTTTTTCATCAAAGAGCACCACTACGGAAGGTACGTTGTCGAATATCGCTTTTAATTCAGATTCATTCTCCAGAGCTTTATTTCTGGTCTTTATGATCTCTTCCTTATACTGGTTTAAGGCTCCTTGACTGTTACAGGCGGTAAAAGTAAAGAACAGAGTTGCTTTAAAGTTAGTATCCTTTATATTTGCAGGCTGCTGTTTCCTTATTACCGGTATCAATTTCCCACTTTTATGCCATAAATTGCAAATATCAGGGTCCTTTTCAAGTATTGAATCAAAAACTG
The DNA here is from genome assembly GCA_964595055.1 of uncultured Bacteroidaceae bacterium. Classification (GTDB taxonomy): domain Bacteria; phylum Bacteroidota; class Bacteroidia; order Bacteroidales; genus CAYRTD01. The sequence goes on from CAZQOV010000023.1 coordinate 2,263, forward strand.
CATCATTCTCCTCTTCATAAATGACAGACTTGCTTTTCAATAATTCTGAGTTTTGATACCCGGTGAGCTCACAAAACGCTTTATTGAAAGACAGTATGTTATCCTTGTCATCAAGCAGAATTGCTGCCGTTGGCAATTCATTAATTTTTTTATATATCGCGGAAACTGATGTCTTATTTCCTTCAGTTTTCATTTACAATTTCCCTTCTGGCTGAGTTTACATGTGATTTATTATTAAAGTGACCACAAAAATACCCTGATGCATATTTTATTTCAATAAGGAAATTCCTTAAAATGAGGGGGGAGCAAATTGATAAAGAAAATTATAAAAGATTTTTTTCAACACTGCAATGAGGTTGCATTGGGATTTTGTATTTTAAAAGACCTTCGAGGTTTTAAGACCTTCGAGGTTTTAAAAACCTCGAAGGTCTTAAAACCTCGAAGGTCTTAGCTATCCAGCGTAGTCAATCCCGACCTAATCGCGTATTTAGTAAGTTCCGGAAGGGTGTAAAGCTCGAGTTTGTCCATAATGTTTTTCCGGTGAACATCTACGGTTTTTCGACTGAGAAATAATTTTTCTGCAATTTCTTTTGATGAATTTCCTTCTGCAATCATTTGTAAAATCTCTCTTTCTCTTCCCGAAAGCTCCGGTTTGTCATGTATGTTATCATCCTGCAAAAACTCATCAATAATTAAATTTGAAACTTCATGGCAGATATATTGCTGTCCGGCGATGACTGTCTTTATCGCTGTGATCAGTTCAGAAGACTCTACATCTTTTTGCAGATATCCTGAGGCGCCGGCTTTCAGCATTCCTGTGACAAATTGTTTATCCGTGTACATAGAAAGCGCTATAACCCGGGTTTCGGCATTTTCATTTTTAATTTTCCGTGTTGCTTCAATACCGTTTAACCCCGGCATACTTACATCCATAAGTACAACCTGGGGTTTAAGATTTGTGCAAAGTTTTATAGCCTCACGACCTTCGGTGGCTTCTGCTATAACCCTGAAAGAGGGATTTTTTTCAATGATGGTACGTAAACCTTCACGAATTAGCCTGTGATCATCTGCGAGAAGAATTGTAACTTCTTTCATTTTAATTATGTGCTTGTTTTATTTAAAGGCAAATAAATCTCTGACCGACACCCTTTTCCTGGAGCGGAATGTATGGAGAAGGTCCCGGAAAGGTTTTTAATACGTTCCTTTACAGCAAAAATTCCAAATCCCGTTCGCTTTTCATTATCCGATAATTCTGATGTTTGGAAACCTTTACCGTCATCTTCTATAACAATATGCATACCCTGTGTGGCTTTATAAATATTTATTGATATCTTATGTGCATTTGCGTGTTTAACCGAGTTAAATATCAATTCCTGAATTATCCTGAAAAGCAAAATTAATTCAGAATCAGGCAACTTAATTTCATCAAATTCGGAATGAAAACTGGTTCGGATGTTATTTTCCCTGGCAATTTTTTCTGTGAGCCAGTGCATGGTTTCGATGATTCCAAGCTCATATAAAACAGGCGGACTTAGATCATAGGTGATTTTCCTTGAATTATTTAATGTTTCTGTTATCAGATGGTATATGTTCTCTATTCGCTCTCTGACATCATTTCCTTCCGTTTTAGAAAGAAGATCCTTCAATTTCATTTTTGCCACAACAAGAGATTGACTTAAGTGATCATGGATGTTGGAGGCAATGTCTTTTCTTTGTTTTTCCTCACTTAAAGAAAGTTCGATGGTGAGCTGTTTAAGCTTTTCCTGGTATTCCTCAAGTTTTCTTTCTGCATTTTTGCGTGCTGTAATATCCCTTACAACACTTACCACTCCCTGGCGCCATCCTTTTTTGTCCTGAATGGCAGTCACCGTATTTTCTGTTTCAAACACCTCACCATTTTTGCGTTTCATTTTATATTCGGTCTGGAAAATCCCCCTTTGATTTAACTCAGGATCAAATTTCTCTGCAAATTCTTTATACATTTCATTATTTACATGAAGATCAGCGGTATTCATGCCTATCAGTTCTTTTCTGTTATAGCCGAATAGTTCTGAAGCCACTTCATTTGCCAGGATAACAGAACGGTTTTCAGGGTTAATAACAAAAACAGCTTCGTTGAGATTATTGATGGTTTTCTCAAGCAAATTTTTTGTTTCGCCTAGTTCTTTCTCAGCAAGTGTTTGCAGGGTAATATCACGTCCAATTCCGAAAACAAGGTTTTCATCATTTAAGGGTATGACATTCCAGGAAAGATAACAATACCCATCGCCTTTCTTTTTAAATCTGTGAACAAAAGACAGACTGGCTTCCCCTTTTATTAAAAGCTCATTTCTTTTTAACGATTTTTCAACATCATCCGGATGTATAAAATCAATCCAGGGCCTGCTCATCAATTCTTCATCTGTCCATCCAAGCTTATCTTTCCAGGCAGGATTGGCCTTTATAATATTTCCTTCATAATTGACCACTACAATCAGTTCTTCTGAATTGTTGAAAATTAAGTTCAGGTCTCTCTGAACCTTTGATTCTTCCTCTTTTAAATGGCTGAGTCTTTCTTTCTGGTCCTCAAGTTGTTTTATGTAATTTTGTTTCTGGTTTATTTCATTATATGCAAGATAAAATATCAAAATAGAGGTTAAAAGAATGAAGACTGTTCCTTTTATGGACTGAAGTTGATGAAGCTTTTCCGTATGAGCAGTATCTTTTACAAATTGCATTATAATCCAATCAGAAAAAAGAAGATATAATATCCCCAGTGTCGTAAAAAAAACAGCGATCTTTATGGCAGGAAATAAGCTGTATTCCTGTATTTTTTTCATGGTTTAGAATTTAGCCACCGATCCTTTTGAAAAGTGCAGCTCATAAGATTTGTAAAAAAAGAGATTATGCAAGATGCAATAAGAACTCCCTTTCGTTAAGAGAACCAAACAGCTTGGTTTTGGTTCATTCCAATGGGGTTATATAAACTACTGAACTGTGATAACCACTTGCTTTTGCAATTATTCAATTATTAAATTACTTTTGGACTTATTTTAAAAACAGAAAAAATGAGTGTTTTATTAAACAAAGAAAATAAAATTATTGTCCAGGGATTTACCGGTAGTGAAGGTTCCTTTCATGCCCAGCAAATGATGGATTACGGCACTGATGTTGTAGGTGGAGTGACCCCGGGCAAAGGAGGAACAGAGCATCTCGGAAAGCCGGTCTTTAACACCGTTAAAGAAGCAGTTGAGAAGGCAGAAGCTAATACTTCGGTTATTTTTGTTCCACCTGCTTTTGCTGCCGATGCCATTATGGAGGCTGCAAGTGCCGGGATCAGGCTGATCGTATGTATTACAGAAGGAATACCGGTTTCCGATATGGTTATAGTAAAGGAATACCTCTGCGATAAAGACACTCATCTGATAGGACCGAATTGTCCAGGCATTATCACTCCAGGTGAAGCAAAAGTAGGGATTATGCCTGGGTTCATTCATGAGAAGGGCGTTGTCGGGATTGTATCCCGCTCAGGGACTCTTACCTATGAGGCTGTTGACCAGGTTACCAAAGAAGGCCTCGGACAATCTACCTGCATAGGCATAGGTGGTGATCCAATAGTGGGAACTACCACGCTCGATGCAATTAAGCTCCTGATGGAAGATGATCAGACGAAAGGCATTATTATGATAGGGGAGATTGGTGGAAATATGGAGGCTGATGCTGCTAACTGGATCAAGGAAAACGGAACCAAGCCAGTTGCAGGGTTCATTGCGGGTCAAACCGCGCCTAAAGGCCGAAGGATGGGACATGCCGGGGCTATTGTTGGAGGAAAAGGAGATACTGCTGCTGCAAAAATGGAAATAATGAGAGAATGTGGCATCGAAGTAGTTGAATCACCTGCCCATATTGGCAAAACTATCGCTTCCCTTCTCAAATAATCAAAACATTAAAATTTCAAAGCCTGTAAACCGGCCCTGTTATTAGAGCACCATACACCTCCTTTTCTGCGATAAAGAAAAAACAGTATCCGGTGAGAAGTGTAATCATTGCGGAATTTTTTAAACCCTGGTCCCCCGATGACCTGCTCAGAATATCAGAATTCAACCTTTTGGATCTGAGGTGTAGCTTTAGTCTTCATCCATTCAAACTATGGCTGTATTGTTTTCTTAATCAATAGTTAATCGTCTCATTCGGAGGGGTATATATTGCTTCATTCAAGGCTTTGAACAATTAATCCCTCAAAATTGTAAGGTTATGGGTAAATCGATTTTTAGTACGAAATTATTTTTTTAAAAAAAGTGAACATCGATCAAAATATTGCGAAAGCGGCTGGAATTATTAAAGAATCCAAACATTGCACGGCGTTTACCGGTGCAGGAATATCCGTGGAAAGTGGTATACCTCCCTTCCGCGGCCCTGAAGGAATATGGTCAAAATATGATCCTACCGTTTTGGAAATCGATTATTTCCGGCAACAGCCCAAAGAAAGCTGGGAAGCGATAAGGGATATATTTTACCAGCACTTTCATAAGGCTGCACCGAATTCAGCTCATATTGCCCTGGCAAAACTTGAAAAAGCAGGATTTATTAAGGCAATAATTACGCAGAATATCGATAACCTTCATCAGGAGGCAGGCAGTAAGACTGTATGGGAATATCATGGTAATTATAAGAGACTTATCTGCATGAAATGTGGAGATTATAGTGAAGCTGATCCTGCCGTCCTGGAAAAAATCCCTCCACTGTGCAAGAAAGATCAGTCTGTGCTCAAACCCGATTTTATTTTTTTTGGTGAAGCTATTCCCGAGAAAGCGAATACAGCATCTTACCATGAAGCTATGGTCGCAGATGTTTTTATCCTGGTAGGCACTACCGGGGAGGTCATGCCTGCCAATTTGATCCCCCGCATGGCCAGGCAAAACGGAGCCACCATCATTGAGATCAATCCGGAACCTTCAGCTTATACTTATGAGGTTAGTGATATATTTTTGAAGGGAAGAGCAGGGGAGGTGCTACCGGTATTGGTGGAAGAGGTGACCGGTAATCGATAATCAGTAATCGGTGTTGCAAACCTGGATAGTAGACCAACTACTATCTTTTACCAGACTCTGGTCTATCCTCCATAAGACGCTAAAGTCACTTCGGTCGCAATAAATAAGTTACTTACAAGCCCGATATATAGCCTCTGTGGTCCTTGGTCAATCGTCCATGGTCTACTCCATGTTGCATATTTCAAGAAACTTTCCAATATTTGCACCAATCAAAACAAAAAAAAATGAGCTTATTAAAGGGTAAAACTGCTATAATCACCGGTGCTGCAAGAGGTATCGGTCGTCAAATTGCAATTTCCATGGCGAAAGAAGGCGCAAATATTGCCTTCACCGATCTTAACATGGATGAAAACATGGAATCACTGGAAAAGGAATTGTCTGAATTCGGCAGGAATGCAAAAGGCTATGCTTCAGATGCCAGTAATTTTGATCAAACTCAGCAAGTAGTGGAAGATATTCAAAGGGAATTTGGAAGCATTGATGTTCTCGTGAACAATGCAGGAATAACCCGTGATACACTTTTAATGAGAATGGATGAAGAAACCTGGGATATGGTGATCAGGGTAAACCTGAAATCTGTTTTCAACTTCACAAAAGGTGTTCAACGATACATGCTGAAACAAAGATCCGGGTCCATTATCAATATGAGTTCTGTTGTTGGTGTATCCGGTAATGCCGGACAGGCCAATTATTCTGCCTCAAAAGCGGGCATAATTGGTTTTACCAAATCCACAGCCAAGGAATTGGGTGCCCGGGGAGTAAGGAGCAATGCTATTGCACCGGGATTTATAATTACCGATATGACTGCCAAACTACCGGAGGAAGTAAAAGAGCAATGGATAAAGGGCATTCCTCTTAAACGGGGTGGTACTCCTGAGGATGTTGCCAATGTTTGCATTTTTCTGGCCTCTGATCTTTCTTCTTATGTAAATGGCCAGGTAATAAATGTATGTGGCGGAATGAACACATAACCTGAATTATTATTGACTGAAAAACAGCCACTTTTTATTATCTTCGGCTCAGTTTCAGATCAACCATGAGAATATTTTTTAAAAAACTTTTCTATTTTCTTTTTCCGGTACTCATACTGAGCTCATGTGTCCCGGGAAAGGAAATTGTTTTTGAATCTTTAACCCCAGCACCCTATACACTGCCAGCGAATGCAGAAAAGTTTATTATTCTCAACTCAAGCTATACACCAAAATTTGACACCCTCGATTTTAATGTTCTGAGAAAGCTGGAAAAGGAAGAACAGTTTATTATTGACACCCTGATTATCAATAATATTTTTGATGGTTTTTTTTATACTGCGGATGAATCACCTCTTCAAGGTCTAAGAAACTCAATTTATGTGGAAGAAAGAAGTGAGGACACCCTAAACTTTTTACGTCCTTTATCCAATGAGAGCATCCGATTTTTACTAGGTGAATTTCGTGCAGATGCGGTGATTTCTCTGGAATATTATGGGATGAATTATAGGTATTACTTTAAATCGCCTCAGATGAATAACATGGATTTGCTGGAACATCAGGCATATCTGTCTATTGACCGTGCACTGGTATGGAGGATTTATACGGATTCGGGACTGATGAAATCGCACACCATGAGAGATACCTTATATTGGACAGCTTATGGTTACAATAAGGATGATGCTCTGGAAAGCCTTCCTGATCTGACTGCCATGGTCAAAGAAGTTTTTTGGTTTGCCGGTGAGGAATTTGCCAGTCAATTATCACCAGTATGGGAAGAAACTCAAAGGAGTTATTTTTGGCTTACGGATCAGGGGATCGATCAGTCACTTGAACCGTCTTATTTGCGTGAAATCATTTCAGAACAAACCGGATTAAAGGCTTATAAAGCTTACTTCAACCTTTCCATTTATCATGAAAGGCAGGGAGAAGTCGATGAAGCCCTAAAGTATATGAATAAAGCACTGGAAATCCGTCCCGGAGCAACCCTGGCGAAATTTTACAGGAAGAAGCTACAGGAAAAGGTAGAAGAATATGAAAAGTTAAAAGAACAGATGAATTAACTGTCCACCTGATCTTAACTATTTACGGACCCTCTAATTATAAACAAAATGTATAATACTATTTTTTATATCATCATTGCTATACTGATTGCTGGTTTTATTCTGGAACGCTGGCTGGATTTCCTAAACCTGAAAAATACCCGAGATCAGTTACCCGCAGAACTTGAAGATGTTTATGAATCGGATCGATATAAAGAATCACAAGCCTATAAAAGGACAAATACACGTTTTTCTTTCTTTACCAGTTCCTTCAATCTCATTATTATTTTATTGATGTTCTTTCTTGGGGGATTTGCCTACGTGAATGATCTGGCTTACACCATCAGTAATAATCACATAGTGGCAGCGCTTGTTTTTTTCGGGATTCTGATGCTTGCATCCGATATTCTGAATACTCCCTTTGATCTTTATGACACCTTCGTAATTGAAGAAAAATTCGGTTTTAACAAAACTACCCCAAAAACCTATTTTATGGATAAAATAAAGGGCTGGTTGCTGGGAGCAATTCTTGGAGGGGGTATATTTGCACTCATTATCTGGTTTTACCAATTAACCGGTAAAGATTTCTGGATATGGGCATGGATGCTTGCTTCGGGATTTATGATCTTTATGACCATGTTTTACTCCAATCTCATTGTTCCTCTCTTTAATAAGCAGACCCCGCTGGAAGAAGGTGAACTCCGAACCGCTATTGAAAACTTTGCAGAGAAAGCAGGTTTCACGCTAAAAAACATCTATGTGATTGATGGTTCCAAAAGATCGACCAAGGCGAATGCCTATTTCTCGGGTTTGGGCAATAAGAAAAGAATTGTCTTGTTCGACACCTTGATTCAAGATCTGTCCAGGGATGAAATTGTGGCCGTACTCGCTCATGAGATAGGGCATTTTAAAAAGAAACATACCCTTACCGGAACCATAATATCTATTGCACAAACTGGTCTGACTTTGTTTTTGTTTTCTTTATTCCTTAATAATCCTGCCTTATCCCAGGCCCTGGGGGTTGCAGAACCGAACTTTCACCTTTCATTAGTTGCATTTGGGATATTATACACCCCTATTACCATTATTCTGGGTCTGTTTGTAAATCTTTTCAGTCGCAAAAATGAATATGAAGCCGACAGATTTGCTGCCCGGAAATATTCCGCTGAGTCATTGATCAGGGCCCTGAAAAAGCTGAGCAGCAAAAATCTTAGCAATCTAACGCCGCATCCATTATATGTGGTATTTCATTACTCGCATCCACCACTTCTTCAGAGAGTAAGGGCTTTAAAATCAAACTAAAAATAAATCAAGCCAAAACGAATCTGTCCGGTAGACTTTTTTTCTCATTTCTCTTTCAAGACTCCGTACCTATGGCAGCGCGATATGTCAAAGAGAACCGGTGAAAATGATATATGTTTATGGTTTTATTACTTCCGGAAGGGGTTTTCCTTCAGGGATAAACTCCATGGAAACGGAATTTACGCAATGCCGGGTATTTTTAGGAGTAAAACCTTCTCCGACAAATACATGTCCGAGATGTCCGCTACAATTTGAGCAGGTGATTTCTATCCTTACACCATCAGCATCGAGGGTCCGGGTAACGGCACCTTCAATTTCATCATCAAAACTCGGCCAACCACAGTTCGAATCAAATTTATCGGCAGATTGATAGAGTGGGGCATTACACCTTTTACAGATATAGGTTCCTTTTTCTTTATGATCTGTGTATTCCCCTGACCATGGCCGTTCCGTTCCTTTATCAAGGATCACATATTTTTCAAAATCGGTCAATTTATTGAATTTTTCATTCATTTTTTCTGTCTTTTTAAGGTTTTCTGTTTTACTATTATCGAACGTATTGCCAGTTTTTTCGTGGGTCTGGCATCCTCCAAATTGAATTCCGGCCGCCAGGATTAATAAAATCATGATGCTTCTTTTCATAGCTGCTTCATTTAACACATTCCCAATATTAACGAAGGTTTGATGGCAAAAATTGCCAGCAACAAAACAAGTCATTAATTTTCAAATACTTGCACATCTAAATAAAAAATAATACGACTCCTGCCACACCTAACACGGCACCGAGCATTTCACGGGGACTGATTTTATGTTTAAAGAAGATTATAGAGGGAGGTATAATCAGAATAGGTACCATGGCCATTATAGTGGAGGCAATACCTGTGTGGGTATGCTTCACGGCAACAAGAGAGAACGATACGCCCAGGAAGGGTCCGAAAAAAGCTCCAATAGTAATGCTTCGCATACCCCTGCGGTGTTTCAATGCTTTGCGGATATTTTGCCAGCGACCACTGATGCTGATCACCATACTGAACCCGATAATAGCCGCAATGATACGAATTTGTGTAGATGCAAAAGGATCATAATCTCCCATACCGAGCTTTGAAAATACAATTCCCAGACCCTGACCTAGCGCACCAATGAAAGCAAATAAAATTCCTTTCAGCGGTTTATCAAGGGTGAATCTTTCACCTTTCTTTTTCTTTCCGAATATTGTCAGGCCAATACCAGCAAGGGTTACGAACATTCCAATCAGCGATTTGGCTTCCATTTTCTCACCCAGGATTAGGAATCCGAAGATGGCGGCTGTTGGAGGCGCGAGTGTCATGATAAGCATAGCAAACCAGGAACCCACAAGAGGGTAAGAGGCAAACAAAAAGAGATCGCCGATTACAAATCCGATAAGTCCTGAAATACTTAACCATACCCAACTGTACAGGGAAGCATCAAAGGGAAATATTGCCGAACGAGTTATAAGGGTGAGCAGGGATAAAAACATTAACCCCATTACCAAGCGGATAATATTCACCGCTATTGAACCTACCTTTATGGTGGCCGATTCAAATGCAAGACCGGTAACTGTCCAGAAAACAGCAACGAGTAAAGCGGCAAATTCTCCTGTGTGCGTTGATACCATGGTCGCAAATATAGCAAAACCCGATATTTTTCTTCCGGGATTTTTTATGTTCACCTGATAATTTATCTATTTTTGCAGAATGGAAGCCGTAATAATTACCATCGGAGATGAAATATTAATTGGTCAGGTGATTGACACCAATGCTACATGGATAGCTGAGCATCTTAACATCAGTGGAATCGAAATAAAGGAGAAACGAACCGTATCAGACCAGGATTCCGCCATAAAAAAGGCCCTATTGGATTATGAAGGAAAAACAGATCTGGTAATCCTTACAGGTGGACTTGGACCTACCCGGGATGACATTACAAAAACAAGCCTGAATGAATATTTTGGGGGCAGGATGACAGAGAATCATGAAGTTTTGAATCACATCCATAAACTTTTTAGCAAAAGAGGGTTTAAGGTTTCCGACCTAAACCGGAAGCAGGCCATACTGCCTGACAACTGCGTACCTCTGAGAAATTCAGCAGGAACCGCACCCGGCATGTGGTTTGAGAGATCCGGAACAATCTTCATATCCCTTCCCGGAGTACCCTATGAGATGAAAGGGCTTATGATCGAAGAAGTATTGCCCAGGCTTCGCGAAAATATGAACGGGAAGATTATTCTGCACAGAGTCCTAATGACTCAGGGCATCCCAGAGTCTTTTCTGGCCGCAAAAATAAAAGACTGGGAATATGCTTTGCCGGAAAATATAAAACTCGCTTACCTACCCAGGCCCGGTATTGTAAGATTAAGGCTCACGGCTATTGGCGAAAACAGGGAAGAGCTGAGTGAATTGTTGAAGAAGCAAATATTCCATTTACAAAAAATCCTTCCGGAAGATATTTTTGCGCTTGAGGATGTATCCCTGGAGAGTGTACTCGGATCGTTATTGAAGAAACATGCTTATACCCTATCAACTGCAGAGAGCTGTACCGGAGGAAGAATAGCAAGTCTGGTCACAAGTGTACCTGGTAGTTCGGCTTATTTTACCGGTTCAGTCATTGCCTATTCTAACCAGGTAAAACAGGATTTCCTGGAGATTCCAAAGGAAATAATAGAAAAACATGGAGCCGTAAGTCAAAAAGTAGTGGAGTTAATGGCAATTCATGTCAGGGAGAAATTCAATACTACTTATTCCATTGCTGTTAGTGGTATAGCCGGACCTTCCGGAGGATCAGAAGAAAAACCGGTGGGTACTACGTGGATATGTGTTTCATCGAAGAATAAAGTCTTCTCTAAAGTATATAAATTTGGAGACCACAGGGAAAGAAATATCGAAATATCTTCAATCACCGCTCTTAATCTTTTGAGAAAGATGATCTTAGATTATTCTTTAAAATAAAACTCATTTAATAAAAAAAATACATTTATCATTTGATTATTTGAAAGAAATTCCCGTAATTTGCGTTCTGTTTGAAAAAACCGAAAATTTAAGGAAAAATGTCAAGAGTTTGCCAGATAACCGGGAAAAAAGTATGCGTTGGAAATAATGTATCCCATTCTAAAAAAAGAACCAAAAGAAGATTTTACCCCAATCTTTTTGATAAGAAGTATTATCTCCCGGAAGAAGACAGATGGGTCACCCTAAGAGTTTCTGCTAAAGGGATACGTATTATCAATAAAAAAGGTCTTTTTAGCGCGCTAAAGGAAGCGAAATCTAAAGGCATTATTAAGAGTTACTAATAAATAAATATTCAGGAAATGGCTAAAAAAGGTAAAGGAAACAGGGTACAGGTAATTCTTGAATGCACAGAGCATAAAGAAAGTGGAATACCCGGAACTTCCCGTTACATTACCACGAAAAACAGAAAAAACACCACTGAAAGACTTGAATTAAAAAAGTATAACCCGATTCTCCGTAAGGTGACTGTTCACAGGGAGATCAAATAAATAATACCATTATGGCAAAGAAAGTTGTTGCGACCTTACAGACAGGTAAAACCAGGAACTTCGTTAAGTGCATCAAAATGGTTAAGTCAGAGGATTCTGATTCCTATGTATTTGATGAAGAAATGGTGAATGTTGAACACATCAAGGATTTTTTCAATAAATAGATCCTTGCATATATAAGTTATTTATAAAGCTTTTCTGCACAGGGAAAGCTTTTTTTGTATTTTTATTTCTCAAATAAATCAAAATGGGAATTTTTAGCCGGCAAAAAAAAGACAATCTTGATAAAGGCCTTGAAAAAACCAGGGAAAGTGTTTTTAAGAAGCTTTCAAGAGCCGTTGTGGGTAAAAGCCAGATAGATGATGAAGTTCTTGACAACCTTGAAGAAGTTTTGGTCACCTCCGACGTTGGCGTAAACACTACACTAAAGATCATTGAAAGGTTGGAAGAAAGAGTATCCAGAGACAGGTATTTGAATACCAGTGAACTAAATATGATCCTGAAACAGGAAATTGCCTCTCTTTTAAAGGAGAATGAAACCGGTCTGGTCAAAAGCTTTGATGAGATCCCGGATAAAAAACCCTATGTGATCATGGTGGTGGGCGTCAATGGAGTTGGTAAAACCACCACTATCGGCAAGCTGGCATATCATTTTAAAAAAGCAGGAAAAAAAGTCACTTTAGGTGCTGCCGATACTTACAGGGCTGCTGCTGTTGACCAGTTAACCATCTGGGCGGAAAGAACCGGCGTAGAGCTTATTAAACAAAAGATGGGATCTGATCCTGCTTCTGTGGCATACGACACCCTCTCTTCAGCCATTACCAAAGATGCTGATGTGGTAATCATCGACACAGCAGGTCGTTTGCATAACAAGGTTAACTTGATGAACGAACTATCAAAAATCAAAAAAGTAATGCAGAAACTTATTGGAGATGCACCACATGAAATTCTATTGATTTTAGATGGTTCCACCGGACAGAATGCCTTTGAACAGGCTAAACAATTTACCAAAGCAACTGAAGTAAATGCCCTGGCTTTAACAAAACTGGATGGCACTGCAAAAGGCGGAGTGGTAATCGGGATTTCGGATCAGTTTAACATACCCGTCAAGTACATTGGGATTGGCGAGAAAATGGAAGATCTTCAAATTTTCAATAAAGAAGAATTCGTTGATACTCTTTTTACCAAAGAATAAAATGATGGCATTTCATATTCTTATGAAATCCGGATACACACATAAAATTTTCTCTTTATTTCAATTTCAGAATCCTTAAGAAATATGAATTTGCTCCCCAATCCCTAACATCATGACCATCAACCTTATAACCCTGGGATGTTCTAAAAATCTGGTCGATTCAGAAAAACTTCTCCATCAGTTAAAAAAAAGCGGTCATGATGTGTACCACAATGCGGAAACCTTTGCCGATGCTATCATTATCAATACCTGTGGGTTTATTCTTGACGCTAAAACGGAATCCATAGAAAGCATTCTGGAGTATACCCGTGCGAAAAAGGAAGGCTTTATTGATAAATTAGTCGTAATAGGCTGCTTATCGGAAAGATACCGAGAGTCTCTAAAAGCAGAGATTCCGGAAGTTGATGCTTTTTTTGGGGTAAATGAATGGAGAGAAATAATTGCCTTTTTCAATGGAAAATATTATGAAGGACAGCTTTTCAAAAGAATTCTTTCGACGCCTTTACATTATGCCTATCTTAAAATATCGGAAGGATGTAACCGCAAATGCTCTTTTTGCGCAATTCCATCAATAAGAGGGAAGCAGGTTTCTTTACCCATCGATCAATTATTGAAGGAAGCACAGGAGCTTGCCGCCGGTGGTGCAAAAGAGCTCATTCTTATTGCACAGGAATTAAGCAATTACGGCCTGGATATTTACAAGAAAAAAGCTCTCCCTGAACTACTTGAGGAGCTGGTTAAAATTGATGCATTTCAATGGATACGCTTTCACTATATTTATCCGGATAATTTCCCGACGAATGAGATTATAAAATTAATGCTGAAATATCCAAAGATTTGCAAATACCTGGATATACCGGTTCAGCATGCAAATGACAGTGTACTTAAAAGAATGAGAAGAGGACACAACCGAAAGGATGTAGAGCAGATCATTTCCGGATTCAAGGAAGTCATTCCTGAAATATCAGTCAGAACAACTGTGATAACGGGATTTCCCGGCGAGACCCAACAGGAATACCAGGAGCTAAAGGAATTCGTAAAAAGGATGCAATTTGATCGCCTTGGAGTATTTGCCTATTCCCATGAAGAAGGCACTCCTGCCCATGAAATGAAGGATGATGTCCCTGATGCTTTAAAGAACCAAAGAATGGATGAGATCATGCACATTCAGGAAAAAATTTCTCTTCAACATAATCTCGAAAAAGTAGGCAAAAGCTTTAAAGTCCTTATTGACAGAAAAGAAGGAGAATTCTACGTCGGGAGAACAGAATTTGACTCCCCTGAGGTGGATAATGAGGTACTCATACCGGTTGAAGGAACAAAACTTCGAAAGGGTGAATTTTATGAAGTGGAAATATTTGATGCGGTTGAGTATGATCTGTTTGGGAGAGTAAGGGGGGATAATGTTCAATGAATCCCTTTTTCCAGGAGT
>CAZQOV010000023.1:16846-27830 GCA_964595055.1 uncultured Bacteroidaceae bacterium
TCATAGCTTCATGAAATAAAAACATCCCCTTTACACGTAGTAAAAGGGATATTTATTTTTTAGTTTTCTTCAAAGAGAATTAATCTTTTTCTGAATCTACACTTTTCTTTTTGGATTTCTGGATCTTGATCTTGATGTTTTCTTTTTTGGCGTCCAGACCCACAGAAAGTGTATCACCTTCACTTACCGAAGACTTAATTATAGCTTCAGCCATTGGATCTTCCAGGTATTTTTGTATGGCACGCTTAAGGGGACGTGCTCCAAACTGGATATCGTATCCTTTTTCGATGATAAAATCTTTGGCTTCTGCGGTAATTTTCACTTTATATCCCAAACCATCTACTCTGGCATATAACCCCTTCAGCTCAATATCGATAATATTATAAATATCTTCTCTTGAAAGGGTATTAAATAACACCACATCGTCGATACGATTGAGAAACTCGGGAGCAAATGCTCTTTTTAAGGCTTTTTCAATGACCCCTTTAGCATGATCGTTTACGGTTTGCTGGCGGGCTTTGGTATTAAATCCAACCCCTGTGCCGAAATCTTTCAATTGTCGGGTCCCAATATTTGAGGTCATGATGACAATCGTATTTCTGAAATCAACTTTTCTTCCCAGGCTATCGGTAAGCTGTCCTTCATCCATTACCTGAAGAAGGATGTGATAAACATCGGGATGGGCCTTTTCTATTTCATCGAGAAGCACCACGGAATAGGGTTTTCTACGTACCTTTTCCGTCAGTTGTCCTCCTTCTTCATATCCGATATAACCGGGAGGGGCACCGACAAGCCTTGATACGGAGAATTTTTCCATATACTCACTCATATCGATTCTAACAAGATTATCGACGGTATCGAACAGGTATTGGGCCAATACTTTAGCAAGCTGGGTTTTCCCGACTCCTGTAGGACCAAGGAAAATGAACGTACCAATGGGCTTATTCGGATCTTTGAGTCCGGCACGGTTTCTCTGGATAGAACGAACAACTTTTTGAATCGCTTCATCTTGTCCAATCACACGGTTTTTCAGTTCATTACCCATGTTAAGCAAACGGGCACCTTCTGCCTGTGCAATTCGTTGAACGGGAACTCCGGTCATCATAGCAACAACTTCAGCAACTTTATCTTCATCAACGGTTTCCCGATTCTGTGCCAATTCTCTTTCCCATTTTATTTTTTCCTGTTCAAGTTTTTCCAGCAGGTCTTTTTCACGATCGCGGAAACTTGCGGCTCGCTCAAAGTTTTGATTTTTGACTGCCCGGATCTTTTCTTTTTTTGTCTCTTCTATTTCATTTTCAAGATTTACGATATTATCCGGAACCACAATATTTGAGATATGTACCCGCGAACCAGCCTCATCGAGTGCATCAATGGCCTTATCCGGCAAATGGCGATCAGAAATGTAACGCTGCGTCAAATGAACACAGGCCTCCAATGCGTCTTTGGTATAATTTACGTTATGGTGTTCTTCATATCTCTCCTTTATATTATTGAGGATTTCGAGGGTTTCATCAGGACCGGTAGGTTCTACCATAACTTTTTGAAAACGACGTTCCAGAGCTCCGTCTTTTTCAATGTGCTGACGATATTCATCGAGAGTTGTTGCTCCAATACACTGGATGTCGCCTCTTGCAAGTGCAGGTTTAAGCATATTGGCTGCATCGAGGGATCCGGTAGCCCCGCCAGCACCAACAATGGTGTGGATTTCATCAATAAATAGAATGATATTGTTATTCTTGGCAAGTTCGTTAAGTATGGCCTTCATTCTTTCTTCAAATTGTCCGCGATATTTAGTACCGGCAACAATAGAAGCAAGATCGAGGGTCACCACACGCTTATCGAAAAGTACCCTTGAAACCTTTCTCTGAATAATCCTCATAGCCAGTCCTTCTGCGATAGCAGATTTCCCTACACCTGGTTCTCCGATAAGGATGGGATTATTTTTCTTTCTCCGGCTAAGAATCTGGGCAAGCCGTTCAATCTCAGTTTCTCTTCCAACAATGGGATCAAGCCTGTCTTCTTCGGCCGCTTTGGTGAGATCAATCCCAAAATTATCCAGCACCGGGGTGTCGGAGGTTTTCCCGGCGGCTCCGGCTCCACCACCCGGTTTTCCTGTTCCGAAAGGGCCCTTGGCTTCATCATCTTCATCTCCCGGAAAATCTGCCTTGTTCTCGAAATTTTCATTTTCCAGTTCCAAACGAACATTCTCGTAGAATATGTTGTTTTCATTAAGGATCTGGGTGGCATGATTGTTTTCATCTTTCAGGATTCCCAGCAGAAGATGACCTGTATCGATCATGGTATCTTTAAGTGCTCTGGCTTCCAGGTATACAAGTTTAAGAACCCTTTCCGTGTTTTTATATAAAGGAAGATTGTCTGTATCGGTTATGCTGGATATCTCATCTTTTTTTATGCTGTCTTCCACCAGTTTCCTGAGATCATAAAGCTCTGCGCCCAGCATCAGAAGAATGTCTATTGCAACACCTTCTCCATCCCTTAACATTCCCAGAAACAGGTGCTCTACCGCAAGATGGTTATTCCCCAATCTTATGGCTTCCTCCTTGCTGTAACTTAATACATCTTTTATTCTTTGCGAAAATTTTGCATCCATATTATGTTATACAATTAGTATTTTTCAAATTACTTAATTTAACTTCAAATATAGTAATAAAACAATAATCATTTATAAACAGTTCAGTGTTGAAAATTCATGTGTCATAATGTCTGTTTTACACAATAAATGATTATTTTCGTGAGTCTTTTAAGAAGGACAAATTTTAGACCAAAATAATAAAAATACAGTATAATTTTAATGATAATATGGCAGACGGAGAGAAGATATTAAAGATTCATATAGAAGAAGAAATGAAATCTGCTTACATCGATTATTCGATGTCAGTAATTGTTTCAAGAGCTTTGCCCGATGTGAGAGATGGGCTTAAACCGGTTCATCGCAGGGTATTATATGGTATGCAGGATCTTGGATTGTATGCAAATCGTGGATATAAAAAATCCGCAAGAATTGTGGGGGAGGTATTGGGAAAATATCATCCTCACGGAGACAGTTCGGTTTACGATACTATGGTGAGAATGGCTCAGGTATGGTCCTTGAGGTATCCACTTGTAAACGGTCAGGGTAATTTCGGTTCCATCGACGGAGACAGTCCTGCCGCCATGCGTTATACGGAAGCCAAACTGGAAAAGATCGCCGAAGAAACCATGGCGGATCTTGACAAGAATACAGTGGATTTTACCCTTAATTTTGATGATACCCTGGAAGAACCTTCGGTTTTGCCTACAAAAATACCCCTTCTGCTGGTAAATGGAGCAAGTGGAATTGCTGTAGGTATGGCTACCAATATGCCTCCGCACAACCTGAAAGACAGTATAAACGCGATAATTTCCTATATCGATGATAAAGAGGTTAGCATTTCAGAACTTACGGAAATAATCAAGGCCCCCGATTTCCCTACCGGAGGCATTATTTATGGTTACCAGGGTGTTAAAGAGGCATACGAAACCGGAAGAGGCAGGGTAGTCATGCGGGCAAAAACCGACATTGAAGTTTCCCCGACAGGAAGAGAGACCATTGTTGTATCAGAGATCCCATACCTGGTTAATAAAGCTGAATTGATCCGTAAAATTGCAGATCTTGTCAATGAGAAAAAAATTGAAGGGATTTCTTATGTAAATGATGAATCTGACAGAAGTGGGATGCGCATTGTCGTTATTTGTAAAAAAGATGCAATGGCCAATGTAGTTTTAAATCAACTACTAAAATACACCCAACTGCAAACGGCATTCAATGTTAACAACATTGCCCTGGTGAAAGGCAGGCCAAGAACACTTAATCTGAAGCAGATCATTCAGCATTTTGTGAATCACCGGCACGACATTGTGGTTCGTCGTACGCGTTATGAGCTGGAACAGGCAGAGAAAAGGGCCCACATCCTGGAAGGTTTACTGATTGCTCTGGATAATCTGGATGCTGTAATCAGCTTAATCAGGGAATCAAAGACTGTGGAAGAAGCCCGTAGCGGCTTGATGTCAAATTTTGAACTCACTGAAGAACAGGCAAGGGCCATACTTGATCTCAGGCTTCAGAAGCTAACGGGCCTGGAAAGGGAAAAAATCAAAGAAGAATATGAAGAATTGCTCAAACAGATTGAGTATTACAAAAAGGTGCTTTCGGAAGAAAGCCTGAGAATGGAAATCATAAAAAATGAGCTTATTGAGATAAGAGACAAATACGGGGATGAAAGGAGGACAGAGATCGTGCCCAATGCGGAGGAATTCAATCCGGAAGATTTCTACGCTGATGAAGACATGGTGATCACCATTTCAAATCTTGGATATATCAAGCGCACCCCTCTTACAGATTTTCGCACCCAGGGAAGGGGAGGAGTCGGTTCAAGAGCCGGCAGTACCAGGGAGGAGGACTTTCTGGCACATTTATTCAGTGCCTCCATGCACAATACCTTGCTTTTCTTTACCGCCAAAGGAAAGTGTTTCTGGTTGAAAGTTTATGAAATTCCCGAAGGAACCAGACAATCGAAGGGAAGAGCAATTCAGAATCTTATTAATATAGAACCCGACGATCAGATCATGGCTTTTCTGAATGTTAAGAGCCTCAAGGATGAAGAATACATTAAAAATAATTTCATTGTTCTCGCCACACAAAAAGGTGTCATTAAAAAAACCAGCCTGGAAGCCTATTCCCGTCCAAGACAAAATGGAATCAATGCCATAAACATCAAAGAAGGAGATGCACTGCTTGAGGCCATGTTAACCAATGGAAATCATGAAATACTGATCGCTGTCAGATCCGGAAAAGCGATTCGTTTTCATGAAAAAACGGTCCGGGCCATCGGGAGAACGGCATCGGGTGTAAAAGGGGTCACTTTTTCAGAACCGGATGATAAGGTGATTGGAGTGATCTCTATGGAAGACCAGGAAAATGATGTGTTAGTCGTCTCCGAAAAGGGATATGGTAAGCGATCCTCTATAAATGATTACAGGATCACAAACCGGGGTGGAAAAGGAGTGAAGACCATTAACATCACAGAAAAGACTGGAAAATTAATTGGAATTAAATCGGTTACAGATGAATCCGATCTGATGATCATAACCAAAACCGGTATTGTCATTCGTCTTTCTGTTTCAGAAATGAGAGTGATGGGGAGAGCTACCCAAGGTGTGAGACTCATTAACCTCAGAAATGGTGATGAAATTGCAGCCATTGCTAAAGTACCTTCTGCAATAGAAGAAAGCCGGGAAATTGCTGAAGATCAGGATGTTAACCATGGAGTCTCAAAGAATAAAAACTAAGCGATTGTGAAACTTAAGGATTTTGGTATCTTTTTTGAACAAGAAAGAGAAAAATCTTATTTTTGGCGAATAAACAAAAACAATTTATAATGAAACGTTTCTTAATTATTATTATGATTATAAGTGGCTTTCTTAACATGAAAGCCCAGGATGTCGTTCTGTTGAACTATAATACTCTTGAGAGAAAATATGAAAAGAGTAGTGAAAAAATTCAACATGAAAAGAAAAAATTAAAGGATAAAACCTGGTTCAAACATGGAATTATCCTCCAGGACATTTACAGAATAGGCCTTGAATACATTGGTGAAGGTACAAGTTTGACGGAATTTCAGCTTTACTATGACGATCCCATCAATACTGTCACCAAAGAGGAAAATGGCAGGGAAGTGAAAATCCTGGAATATGAAAATATGGATTATTATTTTATTAATGATGCGCTCTCGAGGTGGAAGAGAAAAAATATCATTACCGAAGATCCACTGGACAAAGCTTATGAAGCCTATCAAAAGACCCTGGAGCTTGACGAAAAAGGCAAACGTAGAGATGATGTAAAAGAGCAACTGCAAGAATTGAAGCAACAGTTTGTGCAGGCTGGTATAAATTCCTATTACAATGAAAACCTTAAAGAAGCGCTTGCAGATTTTCAAATGATTCTAAATATCAATGAAATGGATATGTTCGAAGGGGTTGTGGATACCATTATGATACAGTACTCCGGTATTATAGCCAGAGAGCTTGGAGAATATGAAGAAGCAGCCAAACACTATAAAAAACTTGCCAACATGAATTATGGCGGACCATCGGTATACTTAAATATTAGAAATGATTATCTGGCCCTCGAAGATTCTACCATGGCCATAGAAATCATGGAAGAAGCTTTTAACAAATACCGGGATTCCGTTAATGTTGTGGCCAATCTCGTAGACCTGTATATCAATACCGGAAACATTGAACAAGGGCTTGAAAAGATTAACCAGGCCATTTCGGACAGTCCTGATAAAGGGGAGTTGTATTACTGGAAAGGGAGACTCTTATTGAATAGTGAAGATGAAGACAGGATCGAACAGGCCATTGAAGTTTACAAAAAAGCAGTAGAAAAAAATCCTGACCTGTATTATGTATACTACGATATCGGATTTATCTATTTTCTGCAGGGACAAGATATATTCTCTCAAGCCGGACTTGAACAGGATTCAGAAAGTAGAAAACAAATCAATGAAATTGCTCAAGAAAAATATGAACAGGCTCTGCCAATGCTTGAAAAGGCTCTTGAGTTAAATGAAGAAAACATGGAAATTAAGAGAGAGACCCTGGATGTTTTAAAAAGGATCTACTACAAGCTAGGCATGACAGAAGAATATGATGAGGTAACAAAACAGCTCAAAAATCTTTAAAACATTAAGAAGGAGGAGGAATCAAAATGCTCCTCCTTTAGTTTAATTTTTTCTACTTAACATAATATTAATTATAGGACAATGTAATTTATAGAATCATTTAATGTCCATTATATTTGAATCATATAACTCCTTTTATTGATTACTAATGAATCATATTGTGAATCTGGATCAGGAGTTTATGATTGACCTTCAGGATGCCTTCGACTACATGAATGCAAAAAATCATAGAGATCCTTCGGTTATTTTTCAGGATCAGTTCGACTACATGATTTTTGCTTCAAAAATCATATTTAATTTCATAATTACCATATATTTATTATTCCGCTCTTCTCAGTTTATTGATTTTAATATGTCTGAATCCGGACAAAGCTGTATCAAATACGGACAGTTTGTTTTTGTTTTTTGAACAGGGAAATGTTGATTAAAACACTGATTATAAGAATATTTTCGATTATGGTATATTTTATGTAAAACAGAACTAAAGTGAAACTTTAAAATATCGCACCATGGTAATCAATCTCAAAGCAAATGAAATGGTTGTAAAAGCTGCAGATGGTCTTCATATAGCGGACCAGGAGAAAATATATGGAAAATTCATTGTAACAAATCAACGTATTTATTTCATCAGTAAAGAAAACCGGTATGATTCCCATAACCGTGAGATCCTTCCGGAACATATCAGGGAGATAATTTATATTAAGGGAGAAAAGTTGTTCTCAAAAGGTTTGAATGTTGTTACACATGAAGGAGGCAATCTCAAGTTTATCATGAAAAAAAGAAATGAATTTGGAGAGCTGATCAATAAAATGTATTAATCTGTTTTACAGTTTCTTCTTTTTACTTTTAAGTGATAACATACATTATGGATGTCTTTCTTGTTTAAACCGGTATCGGACAGGTCAAGATATTCAATATTTTTCATTCTTTTCAGGTATTCCAGATCTTCTCTGTCTATTTTTGTATTGCTCAGGTCCAGCCACCTTATATTTGTATCTGTCAAATATTTAATTGAAGATACTTCTGTATTTGAAAGGTCTAATCTTTCAATATTTTTATGTCCCTTGAAAATAAGATCAAGTGAAAAGTTCGTATTGCTTAGATCCAGTTCTGAAACATTTAAGAATTGTCTTGTCCTGAATTCCAAAGGCTCATCCGTAAATGCCAGTTTATCATCTATAATATCAAGGTTTTGATTTACTATCTCGTTGGAGTACTGTGGATACGCATTCAAAACAAAATACGGAATGGCATCATAACTTCGAATGGCTGTTTTTAACTGATCCAAAATATCACCATATTGAAGCGAAATTTCTTTCAATTTTTTCCCATCACTATTTTCCGGGATTTCATTATCATCATAAACTGCAATATTATCAAGAACAGACAGGAAGTTCATTTCCGGATTCAGTGTTGTGACCATAATATCGGCCATCCTTTGCATATCCTTTATATGATTGTAGAAAGCTAAACTTCCGAATTCTATCTTTATTTTTTCATTAATTTTCCGGATTTTCTCGAGTGTTTTTTGATTATAATCTAAAATGTCTTTTTCCATTTCCTGCAATACTATTCTGTGAACCCCGGATTTTAGTTTTAATAATTCGGATTCGATACGCCTTATTTCATCCTGAATATTATTGATTTTTTTATTCATAACAACTCTCCTTTTCTGATAAGATGAATAATAATCCCTGTACATTTTCATATATTCATCATAGTCATTTTGCTTTGTATTTTTTATCTCCTTCCTGTTCTCCAGAACTTCATGGTATTTTGACATATATTTTTCCGCCAGGCTTATATGATTTTGATAATCTGCATAATGAATATCACATTCGCAATGGTCCTTACATTCCTTCCGGCATTTTTCATATTCATTGATAGTTTTTTCAGCTTTTTTCTGCAAAGAACTGATCTTCTTCATATATTTTGTCAATTCATCATTAATAGATTTTATCTTCTCTTTCCCGTCAATGACCTGGCTGTTGTAATAATTATTCAAAATACCGGAGTGCCTGCTATTCCAATTGTTAAATTCGATAATGGTAAACCTTATTTCATTTTGCAGTTCCTCTTTTTCTAAGCCAAGGTTTCTGAAGGCACTGATTTCTTTCTGATTTTGCCTGTTCCCGTAGCTTGAAAGGTAAATCATTTTATCGTAAAAAGCCGTTTCACAATCTTTATAAATCTCTATTTCATTGTTAAGCCTGATTTCTAATTGATTTTTCAGGTGTATCAAAGAATCGTAGGGCTGAATTATAAGATCTGCCTTGGAGGATAAAGAATGAAACTCCTGTCTGATAAACTCGATACTGGTAGAAAATTGTCCTTTGGAGATAAAAAATACCATTATAAAATAAGTGAAAACAGCAATCTTCTTCATAAAATGTAATATATTACGTATATGGATAAATTCAATGTATTTCGGTAACTATTTTAGCAATTCCCTGTTTTAGATTATCAAGTTCCTTATCATTCATCCTGCTGAAAAAATGATCTATGAATTGTTTCTGCCATAGTAAATTATCTTCTCCTTCCATGAATTTCCTATGCTTTCCGGTAAGTGCTATCCGGTAAATTCTATGATCGACAGGATCATTGGCAAGCAATAAAAAACCCTTCTTCTGAAGTTCAAGAGCAATCCTTTTGGTGTTTTGCCTGGAGGTTCCAAACTTCTCTGCTGCCTCCGTAATCGTAGGCAAATGATCCTTGAATTCTTCCTGTAATATAAGCAAAAGCATCCACTGTCTTATGGTTAAGCCAATTTTTTCTTCCACAATGCGATCAGCCTGACCCTGCCATTTCTGAGCAATCAGAATAATGCTTTCGAATATGTAAAATTTATCATTCAAAATTATATTATGGAATATATTACGTAAATTAATGACATAATTTTTATATATCCAAGGAAAATTCAGAAAAAATAACATTTGTATGGGATCCTGGGTGACAGATCTTAGTGAAAAAATGGAATGCTGGGGTGGTTAAATTCTTTCATCCAGTTCGAGCCATCTCAATGATTTCTCGTCAAGCAGTTCAATGATCACCCCTACCCTTTTGGATGCTTCCTGTAATTTTTCGAAATCACCTGTACCGGAATTCAGCAAGTCTTCAAGTTCTTTTTTTTCTTTTTCGAGCCCTTCTATTTCATGTCCAAGTAGCTCATATTCTGTCTTTTCTTTAAAGCTTAGCCTTTGCCTCACCTCCACCCTGGTCTGATCAGGTTTTGGTGTCAGGGATTCTTCCTGTTTTCGCTTTGCTTTTTTTGTTGATTCCTTGAATTTCTTTTCCTCCTTGTATTTCTGATATGAGCCGTAGAAATCGCTTATTTCTCCTTCCCCTTTAAAAATAAAAAGATGTTCGGTAAGCTTATCCAGGAAGAAACGATCATGAGATACTATGACAAGACAGCCCTTAAATTCAGAGAGAAATTGCTCAAGAACATTAAGGGTTATTAGATCCAGGTCGTTGGTGGGCTCGTCGAGTATAAGAAAATTCGGATTCTTCATAAGCACGGTAAGAAGATAAAGCCTTCGTTTTTCTCCGCCGCTGAGTGTTATAATTTTAGAATGTTGCATTTCGGGGGAAAAAAGGAACAACTGTAAAAACTGCGATGCACTGAGAACAGATCCGGATCCTGTTGGGATAACTTCAGCAATCTCTTTCACGGCATCAATCACCCGCTTATTTTCATCAAAGTGAATTCCCTCCTGCCGGTAATATCCGATGATTACAGTTTGTCCATACTCAATGATTCCCTCGTCAGGTTTAAGAGATCCGGCAATCAAATTCAAAAAACTTGTCTTACCGGTACCATTTTTCCCAATGATCCCGATTCTCTCTCCTTTCCTGAATTTATACGAAAAATGATCCGTGATCACAAAATCATCAAACTTTTTGGTCAACTGATGAATATCAATGATTTTGGATCCCAGTCTGTTCATGTTTACATCCAGCTGAAGCGTTCCATTTTCCTTTTTCAGTGAAGCTTTTCTTTGTACTTCATGGAATTTATCCATCCGGCTTTTAGACTTGGTTCCCCTGGCCTTTGGCATTCGCCGAATCCAGTCCAATTCATTTCGTAAATACCGGGCTGCTTTTTGAATTTCTCTGGCCTCAATCAACTCCCTTTCGGCTTTTTTCTGCAGGTAGTATTCATAGTTACCTTCATAGCGGTATAAATTCTGACCACTCAATTCAATAATATGTGTGCATATCCGATCCAGGAAGTACCGATCATGAGTCACCATTAAAAA